>DASQMQ010000266.1:0-7785 GCA_035645455.1 Pseudonocardia sp. | reverse complement strand
CACCGTCGCGCACGGTGCGCCGGTGGTGCCCCAGCTGGTCCGCGGGCGGCCCACGGAGGTGGTCACCGCCGCGGCCGGCCCCGACCCGGCCACCCTGGAGCCGATCCGGGAGATGATGCGGGCGGTCGTCACGGAGGGCAGCGCCGGGCAGCTGGCCCCGCTCGGCGAGGTCCGCGGCAAGACCGGGACCGCCGAGTTCACCGGCGACGGCCGGGCGCACGGCTGGTTCGTCGGGTACCGCGGGGACGTCGCGTTCGCCGTGCTGGTCGTGGACGGCGGGGCGTCCTCGGCGGCGGTGGAGGTGACCGGGCGCTTCCTGTCCGCGCTGCCCTGAGCCCGGCTGCCCCGGACGGGTGTCCGCCGGACGCGCACCGGTACGCGGCCGGGTGGGGGTTGCCCGACGCCTTACCCTGGGTGGATGCCACCCAGTCGAATCCCCGCGCTGGCGATCACCGCGGACGTCGTCGCGGTGGTGGTGTTCGCCGCGGTCGGCCGGGCCAGCCACGCCGAATCCGGTGACCTGCTGGGCCTGCTCGGCACCGCGGCCCCCTTCGTGGTCGGGCTGGTCGCGGCCTGGGCGACGCCGGCGGTGCGGGTGCGCCCCGCCGGGCTCCGCGCCGGGGCGGTGGTGCTCGCGGGCACCGCAGCGATCGGGTTGCTGCTGCGCTTCGCCTTCACCGGCGGGTTGCCGCTGAGCTTCGCGGTGGTCACCGTGGTCGCGCTGGGCGTGCTGCTGCTCGGGTGGCGGAGCCTGTCGACGGTGGTGGCCCACCGCGCCCGGGCCCGGGTGCGCTGACCCCGCGTCCCGGGGCCCGGCCCACGGCCCGACCTACACTGGAACCATGCCCGCGCGCACCCTGCTGACCCCCGGCGTCGTCTCGCCGCCCCGACCGGTCCCGGCGCACATCCCGCGGCCGGAGTACGTCGGGAAGGAGCGGCCCGCGCGCAGCACCGACCCGTGGGTGCAGACCCCCGAGGTGATCGAGGCCATGCGGGTCGCCAGCCGGATCGCGGCGCAGGCGCTGGCCGCGGGCGGGGCGGTGGTCGCGCCCGGGGTCACCACCGACGAGGTCGACCGGGTGGTGCACGAGTTCCTCATCGACCACGACGCCTACCCCTCGACCCTGGGCTACAAGGGCTTCCCGAAGTCCTGCTGCACCAGCCTCAACGAGGTCGTCTGCCACGGCATCCCGGACTCCACGGTGATCGCCGACGGGGACATCGTGAACATCGACGTCACCGCGTTCATCGGCGGCGTGCACGGCGACACCAACGCCACCTTCCTGGCCGGTGCGGTCGCCGAGGAGGACCGGCTGCTGGTGGAGCGCACCCGGGAGGCCACCCAGCGGGCGATCAGGGCGGTCCGGCCCGGGCGCGAGCTGAACGTGGTCGGCCGGGTCATCGAGTCCTACGCCCGGCGGTTCGGCTACGGCGTGGTGCGCGACTTCACCGGCCACGGCATCGGGCGCAGCTTCCACAGCGGGCTGGTCGTGCTGCACTACGACGAGCCGACCGTGGACACCGTACTGGCGACCGGGATGACCTTCACCATCGAACCGATGATCACCCTCGGCACCGTCGACTACGACATCTGGGACGACGGCTGGACCGTGGTCACCAAGGACCGGGCGCGCACCGCCCAGTTCGAGCACACCGTGCTGGTCACCGCGGACGGCGCGGAGATCCTCACGCTGGCCTGACCGGTCGGGTCCACCCCTCGGGAAGCCCGTTCCCGACCTCCGGCGGGCTCCCTACGCTGGCCGCCATGGGTCACGTGTACGACGGCATCGACGCGGCGCTGGGCAGCTGGATCGAGGCCCAGCCGGTGTTCTTCGTGGCCACCGCGCCGCTGGCCGCCGACGGGTTGGTCAACCTCTCGCCGAAGGGCGGCATCGGCACCTTCCGGGTGCTCGACGAGCACACCTTCGCCTACCTGGACATCATCGGCAGCGGCGTGGAGACGGTCGCCCACCTGCGGGAGAACGGGCGGGTGTGCGTGATGCTGTGCGCCTTCCAGGGCAAGCCGACCATCGTCCGGCTGCACGGCAACGGCCGCACGGTGTTCAGCGGGGACCCGGGCTTCGACGCCGCGCTGGCCCCGTTCGGCGAGGCTGGCCGGGTGCGGCGCGCCTACCTGCGCGGCGTGGTCGTGGTCGACGTGGCCCGGGTGTCGGACTCGTGCGGCTACGCGGTGCCGCGGATGGAGCTGGTGGCCGAGCGGGAGACCCTGGACAAGGTCTGGGCCGCCCGGGACGACGAGCGGGTGGCGACCTACAAGGTGCAGCGCAACGCGACCAGCCTGGACGGGCTGCCCGGCCTCCCGGTCGACGCCCCGGTCCCAGCGGGGGTCAGGCCCGCTGCGCCGCCCGGACCCGCCCGGGGCGCAGCGGCACCCGCAGGCCGCCCGGGGACGGCCGGCGCAGCGCGTCGGCGATCTCCGGGTCCTGCGGGGCCAACCCGGTGACGCCGAGGACGAACCGCTGCACCAGCCGGTGCCAGTCCGCGGCCCGGGCCAGCATCGCGTGGCCGGAACCGGGCACCTCGAACCGGGCGACCCGGTCGGTGGCCGCGCCGGCCCGCACCGCGTAGTCGAACGACTTCTGCGGGCTGGTCATCCGCTCGCGGTCGCCGTGGGCGATGAGCACGGTCCGCCCGGCCAGCTGGTCGACCGGGTCGGTGGCGAGCACCCAGGGCGCCAGCGCGCAGACCGCCACCACGCCCGGCGCTCCGGCCGCGACCAGCGCGGCGCGCCCGCCCATCGAGTGCCCGACCAGCACCACCGGCGTACCGGGGTGGCGGACGGCGATCCCGGCCAGCGCCGTCGCGGCGTCCCGCGCCGCGTCGGCGGCCGCGCCGTTCCACCCGCGGTACCGGTAGCGGAGCAGGTAGCTGGCCAGCCCGGCGCCGGCCAGCCCGCGGGCGAAGGGCACCATGCGGTGGTAGGAGAGCCGCCGGCGCTCGCCGCTCTGGTAGCTGTCGGCCTGCCCGCCGTGCAGCACGAGCGCCACCGCGGGCGGCGCGGCAGGCACCCGTCCGACCGGTTCGAGGCGCGGCAGGCGCGGTGGGGCGGCGGGCACGGCGGGCACCTCCGGGTCGGGGGACGTCGGTGATCGGGGAACGACCCCCGGGCGCCGGCTTGTTCCGGTGGGCGCCCGATCGCGGCCCGGCGCACACCGGGTGCGCGGCCGCGGGGCATGATCGGGGTGGGGATCCGGGGCCGACGGTCGGCGCCGGAGCGGTCCGGGACCCGCCCGGGTCGGCGTGCGAGGAGGGGACGGATGTCGGGCGATCGGCCGCTGACCGGATGGCAGAAGCTCCGGTTGACCTTCACCCGCCGCTGGCGGGACACCGGCTTCTGGTACGGCCTGGCGATCACGCTGCTCTGGCCGTGGGCGCTGTTCGGCACCAGGGTCGGCTGGCGCGGCGCCGAACACCTGCCGCGCACCGGCGGTGCCCTGCTGGCCGCCAACCACGTCTCGTTCGCCGACCCGATCTACGACGTCGCGTTCACCGTCTCGCACGGGCGGGTGCCCCGCTTCCTGGCCAAGTCCGAGCTGTGGTCGGTGCCGCTGGTCCGGTCGGTGCTCGGCGGCGGCGGGCACATCCCGGTCTACCGGCAGTCCGCGCGGGCCGGGGACGCCTACCGGGAGGCGATCGCGGCGGTCAACCGCGGCGAGATCGTGGTGTTCTACCCGGAGTCGACCTACACCGAGGACCCGGCCGGCTGGCCGATGAAGGGCAAGAACGGCATCGCCCGGATCGCGCTGGTCACCGGGGCGCCGGTGATCCCGCTGGCGAACTGGGGCACCCAGCAGCTCATCCCGCCGGGCACCGGGCTGGTGCGGCTGCTGCCGCGCAAGCGGATCAGCGTCGTGGCCGGTCCGCCGGTCGACCTGTCCCGGTGGGTCGGTGGCCCGCGCACCCGCTCGGCCCTGGACGGCGCCACCGCGGCCATCATGGCCGACATCACCGCCCTGGTCGCCGAGGTGCGCGGCGAGACCCCGCCCGCGGTGCCGTTCGACCCCGACGCCGCGAGGGCCGTACCCGGGCCGGTCGGCCGGCCGGTCGCGGTCGAGCCCGAGCGCCCGACCGGCTGACCCGGCACCCACCTGCACCGGTCAGACGTCCAGCCCGAGCAGCGCGTTCTCCACGACCTCGGGCAGGGCCGGGTGGATCCAGTACTGGCCGGTGGCCATCTCCCGGGCGGTCAGCCCGAAGGACATCGCCTGGATCAGCGGCTGGATCACCGTCGCCGCGCCGGGACCCATCAGGTGGGCGCCGAGCAGCCGGCCGGATCCGCGCTCGGCGAGCAGCTTGCAGAACCCGGTGGTGTCCTCCAGCGCCCAGCCGTAGGCGATGTCCCCGTAGGCCTGCACCTTGACCGCGTAGTCCAGCCCGTCGTCGCGGCAGTCGGCCTCGGTGCGGCCCACCGAGGCGATCTGCGGGTCGGTGAACACCGCGGACGGCACGAACCGGTGGTCGGTCCGCCGCGGGTGGTCCGGGTCGAGCAGGTTGTGCGCGACGACCTTGGCTTCGTGGTTGGCCACGTGCTTGAGCTGGTAGGGCGAGCTGACGTCACCGAGGGCGAACACCCCGTCGGCCGGGCTGCGCTGGTGCTCGTCGACGACCACGCGGCCGTCGTCGTGGGTGGGGATGCCGGCCTTCTCCAGGTCCAGCAGGTCGCTGTTGGGGGTGCGTCCGGTCGCCACCAGCAGCACGTCGCCGCGCACCGTGCCACCGCCGACCAGGTCGACGGCCACGTCCCCGGGCTGGCCGCGCACCCCGGCCAGCGTCGTCTGCAAGCGCAGGTCCCAGCGTTCCGCGGCGAGCGCGGTGTACCGCTGCGCGATCGTCTCGTCCTGGCTGCGCAGCATCAGGTCGCTGCGCGCGACGACGCTGACCTCGCTGCCCAGCGCGGAGAACACGTGCGCGAACTCGGCGGCGATGTAGCCGGCACCGATGATCACCAGGTGCTGGGGGGCGGCATCCAGCCGCATGACCGTGTCGGAGGTGTGGAACGGCACCCCCGAGCCGGCGACCGCGTCCGGCACCACCGGGCGCGTCCCGGCCGCGATCACCACCCGGTCGGCGGTGAACGCGTCCGGGCCGGCGCCGTCGGTGCGCTCCACCTCCAGCTGGCGGGGCCCGGTGAACCGGGCGTGGCCCTCGTAGAGGGTGACGTTCGGGCTGCGGTGCAGCCGGTACTGCCGGCCGCCCGCCGAGATCGGGTCGATCCGCCCGAAGATCCGGTCCCGGAGGTCGGACCAGCGCACCCGGTCCAGGTGCGCGTCCACGCCGAACCGGGACGCGTGCCGGACGTGCTGGGCGACGTCGGCCGGGTGCACGTACATCTTGGTCGGGATGCAGCCGACGTTCAGGCAGGTGCCGCCGAACGTGCCGTGCTCCACCATCGCCACGTCGAGGTGCTCGAAGCGCCGGTCGACGAAGGAGTTGCCGGAGCCGGTGCCGATGACGACGAGATCGTGGTGCCGCACCCGTCGAGGCTAACCGGACCCCTCGCCGCGGCCCGGCGCGCGGCGGTCCGGCACCCGGTCTGGTATCCAGAGCACATGAGCGAGGTCCTGGCGGCGACGCTGCACCGGGCGTGGGCGGCGGACCTCGGTCCGGACACCCTCTACGACATCCTGCGGCTGCGCGTGGAGGTGTTCGTCGTCGAGCAGGCCTGCCCGTACGCGGAGCTGGACGGGCGCGACCTGGAGCAGGGCGCGCGGCACTTCTGGCTGGGCGGCAACGGCAGCCCGGAGCCGGTGCTGGGCTGCGTGCGGCTGCTGGAGGAGCCCGGTGAGGTGCTGCGGATCGGCCGGTTGTGCACGGCGCGGTCCGCCCGCGGCCACGGGATGGGCCGCCAGCTGATGGAGGCGGCGATGGCCGAGGTCGGCGACGGCACCGCGGTGCTGGACTCCCAGGAGCACCTGGCCGGGTTCTACCGCGGGTTCGGCTTCGAAGCGGTCGGCCCGGCCTACGACTGGGACGGTGTCGCGCACGTCCCGATGCGCCGTACCGGCCGGTGACCGACACCTGATCGGAAGCGCGTGAGGTCGGGCACCGCCCGTCCCGGTGCGGGATACTGCGCGTGGCGGCCACCGCCGGGCGACGCCCGCGGCCGGCGGGGTCGGACGTCGACCCGGGAGAGGAACTGGCATGACCGAGGACCCCACGCGCGCCACCGCGCGCCCGGACCACCCCCGCTACGGCCAGGTGGGGCCGGCCGACCCGCGCGCGGACCCGGTCACCCGCCCGGCGATGCTGCCGGCCGACCCGGGCCTCGGCCCCCCGACCGCCCCGGTGCCCCACGGGCCCGTCGGCGGCGACGCCCCGGCCTCCGAGCGGCCCACCGTCCGCACCCCGGTGCCCGACCGGACCACCGGTGGCGGACCCGACCGGCGGATGGCCGGGGTGTCGCACACCCGCACCGGCTGGTTGTGGACCGGGCTGATCCTCTCCGCGATCGTGCTGGTGTTCCTGCTGATCTTCATCCTGCAGAACGGCGAGCTGGTGCGGATCGACTTCCTGGCGGCGTCCGGGACGTTGCCGACCGGGGTCGCGCTGCTGTTCGCCGCGATCGCCGGGCTGCTGCTGGTGGCCATCCCCGGCGGGCTGCGCATCCTGCAGCTGCGCCGGGTCGCCCGGCGCTCCCGCCGCTGACGTGCTGCGCATCGGGGAGCACCGGCTGCCGGTGGTCGGCCGGGCCCGGATGTACGTGTGCGGGATCACCCCCTATGACACGACCCACCTGGGTCACGCCGCCACCTTCGTCTGGGCCGACGTCGCGGCCCGGGTGCTGCGCCACCTCGGGGTCGAGGTCGAGGTGTGCCGCAACGTCACCGACGTCGACGACGTGCTGGACGCCGCGGCCGCCGCGCGGGGCTCGGCGGCGGACAGCTTCGCCGCGGTCCAGCAGTTCCGCTTCGACCGGGACATGGCAGCGCTCGGCGTGCGGCGCCCGACCCACGAGCCGCGGGCGCACAACCACATCGGGCAGGTGGTGACGCTGGCCGCGGCGCTGCTGGAGGCCGGCGCGGCGTACGAGCGCGGCGGCACGGTCTGGTTCCGCGGCGCCGCGGCACCGGACCGGGCCGGGCTGACCGGGGCCGCAGCGGCCGCGCTGGCCGCGCAGTTCGGGCAGGTGTACGGCCACCCCGACGCCGAGCACCCGGCCGACGTGCCGGTGTGGCGAGCGGCCCGGGCCGGCGAGGCGGCCTGGCCCAGCCCGTGGGGCGAGGGCCGGCCCGGCTGGCACGCCGAGTGCGCGGCGATGGCCCTGACCACCCTCGGACCCGCCCTGGACCTGCACGGGGGTGGGGACGACCTGCGTTTCCCGCACCACGCCTACGAGGCCGAGATGGCCGAGGCGGTGACCGGGGTGCGCCCGTTCGCCCGGGCCTGGATGCACGTGGGCACCGTGCGCGTGGACGGTGCCCGGATGGCGAAGTCCACCGGGAACCTGGTGCTGGTCTCCGACGTGGTGGCCAAGCACCCGCCGGCGGTGTTGCGACTGCTGCTGGTCGACCGGGCGTGGGCGCGGCCGTGGGACTTCGAGACCGCCGCGCTGGACGCGGCGGCGGCCCGGCTGGAGCGGCTCTACGCCGCCGCGGCCCACGGTGGCGAGGCGGGCGCCGCGGCGACCGGAGCGGTCACCGCGGCGCTGCTGGCCGACCTCGACGTGCCGGCCGCCCTGGACGTCGCCGAGGAGGCCGGCGGCGATGCCGCCCGCCTGGCCCTCTCGGTGCTGAACCTGAGCTGACCGGCCCAGCGGGCCGGTCA
>DASQMQ010000265.1:0-3007 GCA_035645455.1 Pseudonocardia sp. | reverse complement strand
CTGGGCCAGCCCGGTGGCGACCGCGGCGATGCCCAGCCGGCCGGAGTCCAGCGCGGCGAAGGCGACCTGCAGGCCCTGGCCCTCGGCGCCGAGCAGCCGATCGGCGTCGATCAGGGCGCCGTCCCAGTTCGCGGTGGTGGTGGGGATGGCGTGCAGGCCCATCTTCTCCTCGGGTCGGCCCCAGCTCAGCCCGTCGACGGCGCCCGGGGCCAGGAAGCAGGACACCCCGCGCGAGCCCTCGCCGGTGCGGGCGAACAGCGCGTAGAAGTCGGCCCGGCCACCGTGGGTGACCCAGGCTTTGGTGCCGGTGATCCGGTAGGCGTCGCCGGCGCGCTCGGCCCGGCAGGCCAGCGCGGCGGCGTCGGACCCGGCCTGCGGCTCGGACAGGCTGTAGCCGCCGACCTGCTCGCCGGCCAGCATCGCCGGCAGCCAGCGCTCGCGCTGCTCCGCCGAGCCGTAGCTGGCCAGCGGGAAGCAGGACAGCCCGTGCACGCTGACCGCGACCGCCACGGCCGCCCAGCGCGCCGCCAGTTCCTCGAGGACCTGCAGGTAGACCTCGTAGGGCTGGCCGCCCCCGCCGGCGTCCTCCGGGTAGGGCAGGCCGAGCAGCCCGGCCCGGCCGAGCAGCGCGAACAGCCCCTCGGGGTAGGTCTCGGCCCGCTCGTGCTCCTCGACCCGGGTGGCCAGTTCCTTGTCGGCCAGGTCGCGGACGAGGTCGAGCAGGTCCTCGGCCTCCTGGGTCGGCAGCAGCCGCGAAACGGCCATGGCTCTCCAATCCGGCACCACCGATCCGGCACCACTGAGCGGTACTGCAGGATCATCTGCAGTACCGGTTAGAGTAGCCGACGTGCCGACCCGCGCCACCCCCCGCCGCGACCAGCTGTTCGACGACCTGGTCGACCTGCTGCTGGCCGAGGGCTTCGCGCACCTGACCCTGGACGAGATCGCCGCCCGGCTGCACTGCTCCAAGCGCACGCTCTACGCGCTGGCGGGGAGCAAGGAGCAGCTGGTCCGCCGGGCCGTGGTGCACTTCTTCCGGGGGGCGACCGAACGGGTCGAGCAGGCCGTGGCGAGGGCCGCGGGGGCGGCCGAGCGGGTGGGCGACTACCTCGGGGCGGTGGCGACCGAGCTGGCGCCCGCGTCGGCCCGGTTCTTCGACGACGTCGCGGCCTTCCCGCCGGCGGCCGAGGTGTACCAGCGCAACACCGAGGCCGCCGCGCACCGGGTCCGCGAGCTCGTCGACGAGGGGGTGGCGGCGGGGGCGTTCCGGGACGTGCCCGCGGCGTTCGTGGCCGAGGTCGTCAGCGGGGTGATGGTGCGCATCCAGCAGCGCCAACTGGCCGCCGCGCTCGGCCTCTCGGATGCCGACGCCTACGCCAACCTGGCGGAACTGCTGCTGCACGGGCTGGCGGTCCCGGCGGCGGTTCCCCCCGGTGCGGGGTGGCAGCGGTACCAACGCCAAACGTGCAGATAGTCCGCCATTCGGGTGCCCCGGCGGGGTGCTGACGATCTCCTGCGGTTACCGTGTGTCGCGCGCGCCGGAGAGGGTGCCCCCTGTGATGGCGCGCGCCGGCGGCCGTCGTGCGGATACCCCTCCACCACCGGCGGCCGCCGGCCCACTCCTGGGGTTTCGGGATGCTCGACCCGTCTGGTTCGGGTGGAGGCCGCTGTTCACCCGGATGTCGCAATGGGCCGTCGGGTGTCAGATGAGGAAGCGGTAGGCCGTCGAGCCCGGGGCGACCAGCTGGATCCGCAGCGGGCTGGCCTCCATCCGCTTCCACAGCGGCTCGTAGCCCTCCCGGGCGGCGATCTCGACGCCGACCAGCGCGGCCCCGGTCTCCCGGTTGTCCCGCTTGACGTACTCGAACAGCGCGATGTCGTCGTCCTCGCCGAGCACCTCGTCGAGGAACCGGCGCAGCGCCCCCGGCTCCTGCGGGAACTCGACCAGGAAGTAGTGCTTGAGGCCGCGGTGCACCAGCGACCGCTCCACGACCTCGGCGTAGCGGCTGACGTCGTTGTTGCCGCCCGACAGCAGGCACACCACGGTCTGGCCGGGCTCGACCGGCACCGCGTCGCCCAACGCCGACGCGGCCAGCGCGCCCGCGGGTTCGGCGATGATCCCGTCGGTCTGGTAGAGCTCGAGCATCTCGGTGCAGACCCGGCCCTCCGGCACCGCGAGCAGCTGCACCCCGCTGTCGCGGACCAGCCGGAAGCTGTGCTCGCCCACCCGGCGCACCGCGGCGCCGTCGACGAAGGTGTCCAGCTCCGGCAGCGGGACGGGGCCGCCGGCGGCCAGCGCGGCCGCCATGCCCGCCGCGCCGGCCGGTTCGACCCCGACGACCCGCACCCCGGGGTGGCGGGCGGCCAGCCAGCTGCCCACCCCGGCGGCCAGCCCGCCGCCGCCGACCGGCAGCACCACGACGTCCGGGGCCCGGCCGAGCTGGGCCACCAGCTCCACCCCGACGGTGCCCTGCCCGGCGATCGTGCGCAGGTCGTCGAACGCCGGCACGACGGTCGCGCCGGTGCGCGCAGCCCAGTCCGCGGCGGCCGCGGCGGCGTCGTCGTAGGTGTCGCCGTCCACCACGAGCTCGACGGCGTCGCCGCCCAGCGCCGCGATCCGCTCGCGCTTCTGCCGGGGCGTCGTGCGCGGCACGTGCACCCGCCCGCGCACGCCCAGGGTGGCGCAGGCGTACGCGACGCCCTGCCCGTGGTTGCCGGCGCTGGCGCACACCGCGCCCGCGGCCCGCTCCGCGGGACCGAGCTGGGCCAGCAGGTTGTAGGCGCCGCGCAGCTTGTAGGACCGCCCGACCTGCAGGTCCTCGCGCTTGAGCCAGACCTGTGCCCCGGTGGCGGCCGACAGCCGGGCGTTGAGCTCCAACGGGGTCGTGCGCGCGACACCGGCCAGCCGGGCCGCCGCGACGTCGACGTCGGCGGCCGCGGTGGCGATGCGGGCGGGAAGGGTCACCGGAGGATTCTCCCGCCCGGCCCGCCACCGGCCCGTCGCGGG
>DASQMQ010000264.1:0-5649 GCA_035645455.1 Pseudonocardia sp. | reverse complement strand
CTGCGGCCTTGTCTGCTGCGGCCTTGTCTGCTGCGGCCTTGTCTGCTGCGGCCTGCTGGGCCGCGGCCCGCTCCGCCCCGGCGTCCGGCGTCGGCCTGCGCTGCTGCCCGGTGGACCCGTCCCCGGGGGTCGCGTCGGACCCGGTGGGGTAGTCGTCGGCCGGCAGCGGGTCGTACCGCTCGGCCGGGGCGCCGTACCGGCGCCACTCGTCCGGGTGCGCGGACGCCGGTGCCTGCTGGGGCTCGGTCTGGCGCGGGGCCGGTCGGCGGGGCTCGGGCGCGACCCGCGTCGACGTCCGGTCCAGGGCGGGGTAGTCCGGGCCGCGGCGGGCGGTGTCCGACGCCGCGGCGCGCAGCTCCGGCCGCGGGCCCTGGGCCGGCCCGGCCTCGTCCGGGCGGGTCATGTCGATCACCGGCCCGACCGTGCGCAGCGGTCGCGCGAGCAGGCCCTCGACCAGGTCGCTGGCGTTCTCGTCGACCGCGGTGACGGTGCCGCCGTTGGCGCCGGGCTGGAACGTCCAGTGGGCGCGGTTGTCGGAGTGGCCGGCGTGCCAGGACAGCGCGACGACCCACTTGCCGTCCTCGCCCTTCCAGGAGTCCCAGTCGACGTCGACGTACTCCTGGCCGCGCAGCCCGAAGGTGTGCGCGACCACGTCACCGAGCATGCGGCTGTCCGGCCCGTCGGCGCGGACCGGGTGCGCCCGCTGGGCCACCTCCGCGGTCCGGGACCGTTCCAGCAGTACCGGGTAGGCGAACCTCTCGATCTTCTGCAGGGGCACCCCGGCGGCGTTGGCCACCTGCTCCACGGATGCTCCGGCGCGGATCCGGGCCTGGATCTCTCGTGGGCGCAACTGGCTCTCCACCTCGATCGCGATCTGTCCGAGCCGGGTCAGGTCTCCCCGTGCGGCAGCTCGTAGCTGCTCGTCGGCCGGCACCGTGAAGCGCTCCCGGCGGTCCGGGTCCTCGAGGACGACGGACATCTGCCCGCCGACCTCGGTGATCCCGACGACCCGAAGCGCCCGCATTCGCCGGCCTCCCCGCTCTCTCCCCGTCCGTGTGACGGTAGTTGCCGAATCGCAACCCACGACGGAGGCGCGCCGGACCCGGTAGGCCGGTTCCGGCGCGCGGTCTACCCGCCAGCCGGCGGTCCGTGGACTCTCGCGCGCGCAGCGTTCCATGCCGCGGGCCGACGGTAAAACCGAGGCCCGTGTGGCGGGTGTGACGAGGGATGACTGCTGCGGGTGGTCGCCTCCGGTGCCGCGGGGTGGAAGTGGCCCGGCCGGTGCCCCGCGGGTCGCGCCGGCCGGGGCGGTGCCGATCAGGACAGGTGCTCGACCACCCAGTCGATGCAGGCGGTGAGCGCCTGCACGTCGGCCGGGTCGACGGCCGGGAACATGCCGATCCGCAGCTGGTTGCGGCCCAGCTTGCGGTAGGGCTCGGTGTCGACGATGCCGTTGGCGCGCAGCACCTTGGCCACCGCGGCGGCGTCCACCGAGTCGGCGAAGTCGATGGTGCCCACGACCTGCGAGCGGTGCGCCGGGTCGGCGACGAACGGGGTGGCGTAACCGCTGGCCTCGGCCCACGAGTACAGCCGGCCCGAGGAGTCGGCGGTGCGGGCCACGCAGGCGTCCAGCCCGCCCAGGCCGAGCATCCAGTCGATCTGCTCGGCCATCAGGAACAGCGTGGCCACCGACGGGGTGTTGTAGGTCTGGTCCTTGGCCGAGTTGTCGACCGCGGTGGCCAGCGACAGGAACGGCGGGATCCACCGGTCGGACGCGGCCAGCTGCGCCACCCGCTCCAGCGCGGCCGGGCTCATCAGCGCGATCCACAGGCCACCGTCGGAGGCGAAGCCCTTCTGCGGGGCGAAGTAGTAGGCGTCGGCCTGGCGCAGGTCGACCGGCAGGCCGGCGGCGCCGGACGTGGCGTCGATGACCACCAGCTGGTCGGCGGTGGCGCCCTCCGGGCGGACGACCGGCACCGCGACGCCGGTGGAGGTCTCGTTGTGCGCCCAGGCCAGCACGTCGCAGGACGGGTCGGTCTGCGGGGCCGGCGCGCTGCCCGGCGCGGCCTTGACCACCACCGGGTCGCCCAGGAAGGGGGCGCCGCGGGTGGAATCGGCGAACTTGGCCGAGAACTCGCCGTAGGTCAGGTGCAGGGACCGCTCGCGGACCAGGCCGAACGCGGCGGCGTCCCAGAACGCGGTGGACCCGCCGTCGCCGAGCACGACCTGGTAGCCCTCGGGCAGCGAGAACAGCTCGGCCAGACCCGTGCGGACCCGTCCGACCAGCGACTTCACCGGCTTCTGCCGGTGCGAGGTGCCCATCAACGCGGCGCCGGGGCCGGCCAGGGCGGCGAGCTGCTCCGGGCGGACCTTGGACGGGCCGCACCCGAAGCGCCCGTCGGCGGGCGTGAGGTCGGTGGGGATCTTCAGGTCGGTGGAGGTCGAAGCGGTCACGGCCGCCAGTCTCCTCCACGGTCCCCGTTCAGCGCAGCAGGCCCCGCTGCCGGGCGACGGTCACCGCGGCCGTCCGGTCGGACACCCCCAGCTTGGCGTAGGCGCGCAGCAGGTGGGTCTTCACGGTGGCCTCGGTGATGTGCAGCGCCCGGCCGACGTCGGCGTTGGTGTTGCCGACCGCGACCAGTTCGAGCACCTGGATCTCCCGCGGGGACGGCGACTCGACCTGCGGCGCGCGCATCCGACTGACCAGCCGGGCCGCCACCGACGGGGTGAGCACGGTCTCGCCGCGGGCGGCGGCCCGGATCGCCGAGGTCAGCTCGGCCTGCGAGCAGTCCTTGAGCAGGTAGCCGGCCGCGCCGGCCTCGACCGCGCGCAGGATGTCGGCGTCGGTGTCGTAGGTCGTCAGCACGACGACGCGGGTGCCGCGGTGCCGCGCGGTGATCGCGGCGGTGGCCGCGACCCCGTCCCCGCCGGGCATCCGCAGGTCCATCAGGACCACGTCCGGGGCGTGCGCGCCGACCATCGCCACCGCCTCCGGGCCGGACCCGGCCTCGCCGACCACCGCCAGGTCGGGCTCGGCGTCGAGCATGCCGCGCAGGCCGTGGCGCACGATCACGTGGTCGTCCACGACGAGGACGTCGATCACCGGGTCTCCTGGGGGGTGGGCAGGGTCACGGTCACCGTGCTGCCGGACGGACCGGAGGCCACCGCCAGGGTGCCGTCGAGGCGGTCGACGCGGGTGCGCATGAGCCGCAGCCCGAAGCTGCCCTCGTCGACCGCGTCCGGGTCGAAGCCGCGCCCGTCGTCGGTGACGGCGAGGGTGACCGCGGCCGGGTCGGTGTAGTCCAGCCCGACCGCGACGCGGCCGGCGTCGGCGTGCCGGCCGGCGTTGGCCAGCAGCTCCTGGGCCGCGCGGAGCAGCACGATCTCGGACTCGGCGGGCAGTCGCCGCGGGGGTCCGGACGCGGTGTGGGTGGCCCGGACCCCGGTCTCCTCGGCGAACCGGTCGACCTGGCGCCCGACGGCGTCGGTCAGGGTGCGGGTGGCCAGCTCGCCCGGGGCGGAGGCGGCGACCAGCTGGCGGGCCTCGCGCAGGTTCTCCCGGGCGGCCCGCACCGCCAGGTCGATGTGCCGGCCGGCGGCCGGCGGGTCGTTGCCGAACTGCGCCTGGGCCGCCTGCAGCAGGGTGACGATGCTGGTGAAGCCCTGGGCCAGGGTGTCGTGGATCTCCCCGGCCAGCCGCTCCCGCTCCGCCGCCGCCCCGGCCTTGTGGCTCAGCTCGGCCACCCGGGCCTGGCTGAGCTCCAGCTCGGCGATCAGCTCCGCGCGGGCCGCGCTCTCCGTGGTCACCCGGTGCACGTAGATCCCGACCACTACCCCGAACACGGTCATCAGCAGCGCCTGCGGGAAGAAGTCGCCCAGCAGCCCCTGCCCGCGGACCACCGCACCCACCAGCGGGAGCAGCACCGCCAGCGTGACCACGGCGATGATCGCCCCGCCCAGCGGCAGCAGCCAGAACAGCTGGGAGTACGCGACGAACACCGCCCAGTTGGCCACGTCGTCCAGCGCGACGGCGACGACCAGCGCGGCGCTCAGCGCGGTGCAGTAGGCGACGTCGGCCGGGGTGGCCCGCTCGCGCGGGTCGAGCGCCATCCGGCGCCCGACCGCCACCCAGGCCAGATCCAGCGCGACGACCAGGGCGATCGCCCCGAGCCGCGGCCCCCACGGCCCGTCCTGCAGCGCGATCAGCACGCCGACCACCACCGTGACCGCGGCGAACATCGCGTCCCACAGCCAGAAACCGACGAGCGGCGCGCCCCGACCGCCCGGGTGCCGCTCGGTCACCGCCATCGTCGCGACCCGCCCTTCCGCCCCGCCCCGCAGCCGATCATCCGCCCGGGCCGCGGCGCCAGCGGAAGGTGGTCAGGCACAGCACCAGCCCGACGGCGCACCAGGCGCCGAGCACCAGCGCGACCCGGTCCAGCTCCCACGACCCGGCCGGCTCCAGCACCACCATGCTGTCCGGCAGGAACACCGAGCGGAACCCCTGGGCCATCCACTTGACCGGGAAGAACGAGGCGGCGACGACCAGCCCGGCGGGCAGCGCGGTGAGCGGGCTGACGAACACCCCGGAGATGAACTGCAGGGTCAGGTACGGCAGCTGGGTGACCGCGGTCGCGGCGCGGGCGTCGCGGGCCAGGCTGGAGATCGCGATGCCGAGCAGCGAGCAGGCGACCACGCCGAGGGTGAACACCCAGCCGAAGGTGGACCAGTCCGCCGCGGTCCCCGGCAGCGACAGGTCGAACAGCAGCACCGCGACCGTCAGCATGATCGCGATCTGGGCCACCGTCGTCACCGCGACCAGCACGATCTTGCCCAGGAAGTAGGCGGCGGCCGGCACCGGTGTGCCGCGCAGCCGCTTGAGGGTGCCGTCGTCGCGGTCACCGGCGATGTCGGTGCCCAGGCTGACGAACGTGGTCGACATGATCCCGGCGGCGATCATCCCGGCGGCCAGCACCTGGCTGCTGGTGACCCCGGTGCCCTCGTACCGGTCGCCGAACACCGAACCGAGCAGCACCAGCAGCACGGTGGGCAGCGAGAAGGTGAACACCACCGTCTCCCGGTTGCGCAGGAACCGGCGCAGCTCCAGCCCGCCGCGGGCCAGGCCGAGGGGGACGGCCCGCGGCAGCGGGACGGCGGTCGTGGGGGTCGCGGGGATCGCGGGGATCACTGCCCGCCCCCGACCAGGGCCGGGACGGCGCCGTGGTGGGCCGGGGCCGGGGTGACCAGCAGGTCCAGGTAGACGTCCTCGAGGCTGGGCCGGTGCACGGTCAGCCCGGGCACCTCGCCGCCGAAGCGGGCCGCCAGCCGGGCCACCGCGGCGGCCGGCTGCGTGGTGGTCTCGCTGCGCCGTGCGTCGCCGTCGAGCCAGGTGACGGTGGCGGGCCGCGATGCGCGCCCGCCCAGGGTGGCCGCCGTGCCGGTGGCCACGATCCGGCCACCGGCGATCACCGCCAGCCGGTCGGCCAGTGCCTCGGCCTCCTCCAGGTAGTGCGTGGTGAGCAGGATCGTGGTGCCGGCGGCGGCGAGCGCCCGGACCAGGTCCCAGAAGTCGCGGCGGGCCTGCGGGTCGAAGCCGGTGGTCGGCTCGTCGAGGAACAGCAGCTCGGGCCGCCCGACGATGCCCAGCCC
>DASQMQ010000263.1:0-6978 GCA_035645455.1 Pseudonocardia sp. | reverse complement strand
AGACCGCCTTCTCCATCTTCTCCTCGGCGTCGAAGAGCGTCTCGTCGATCACGGCTGCGTCCCGCCTTCCTGCCCGGTGCCTTGTCCCGAGCCCTCGGCCCAGGGGGGTGTGCTGACCAGGGTCCCGATCCTCTCACCCCGCACCGCGCGGGCGATGTTGCCCTCGATCAGCAGGTTGAACACGATGATCGGCATCCGGTTGTCCATGCACAGGCTGAACGCGGTGGCGTCGGCCACCTTGAGGCCCTGCTCGAGGACCTCCCGGTGCGAGATCTCCTCGTAGAGCTTGGCGTCCGGGTCCAGCTTGGGGTCCGCGGTGAAGACCCCTTCGACGCCCTTGGCCAGCAGCAGCACCTCGGCCCCGATCTCCAGGGCGCGCTGGGCACCGGCGGTGTCGGTGGAGAAGTACGGCATGCCGACCCCGGCCCCGAAGATCACCACGCGGCCCTTCTCCAGGTGCCGGATGGCCCGGCGCGGGATGTAGGCCTCGGCGACCTGGCCCATGGTGATGGCGGTCTGCACGCGGGTGTCGATGTGGTGCTCGCGCTCCAGGAAGTCCTGCAGCGCGAGGCAGTTCATCACGGTGCCGAGCATGCCGATGTAGTCGGCGCGGGCCCGGTCCATGCCGCGCTGCTGCAGCTCGGAGCCGCGGAAGAAGTTGCCGCCGCCGATGACCACCGCGACCTGGGCGCCGTCGGCGACCACGTCGGCGATCTGCCGGGCGACGGTCTCGACGACGACCGGGTCGACCCCGACGGCACCGCCGCCGAACATCTCACCGCCGAGCTTGAGCAGCACGCGGCGGAATCCGGCGGGGGTGCCGCCGGGGCCGATCCTGAGGTCGCTCACTCGCTCTCCCTGATCAGCGCCCGGTCGGCGCATGGCGCTGGGTCGGTGACTGGCTCGTGGGCTCGCCCATGGTCGCCGGTGGCCGTCAGGCCTGGCCGACCTCGAAGCGCGCGAACCGGGTGACCGTGACGCCGGCGTCGTCGAGCAGCGCCTGCACGGTCTTCTTGGCGTCCTGCACGGAAGCCTGCTCGAGCAGCACGACGTCCTTGTAGAAGCCGTTGATCCGGCCGTCGACGATGCGTGTCAGCACCTGCTCGGGCTTGCCCTCCTCGCGGGCGGTCGCCTCGGCGATGCGGCGCTCGTTCTCGATCACGTCGCCGGGCACCTCGTCGCGGGTGCGGTACTGCGGGCGGGCCGCGGCGATGTGCATCGCGACGCCCTTGGCCGCGTCCTCGTCCGGGCCCTCGTACGCGACCAGCGCGCCGATGGCCGGCGGCAGGTCCGAGGCGCGCCGGTGCAGGTACAGCGCGACCGGGCCGTCGATGTGCACGTAGCGCTTGAGCTCGAGCTTCTCGCCGATCCGCGCGGACAGCGACTGGATCGCGTCCAGCACGGTGGCGCCGTCGAGCGAGGCCGCCTTGAGCGCGTCCAGGTCGGCGGGCTGCTCGTCGACCGCGACGCGCAGGATCTTGTCGGCCAGGGCCTGGAAGTCCGCGCTCTTGGCGACGAAGTCGGTCTCGCTGTTCAGCTCGACCATCGTGCCGCCCTCGGCGGCGACCAGGCCGTTGGCGGTGTCGCGCCCGGCGCGCTTGCCGACGTCCTTGGCGCCCTTGATGCGGAGCAGCTCGACCGCCTTGTCGAACTCGCCGTCGGACTCCTCGAGAGCCTTCTTGCAGTCCATCATCCCGGAGCCGGTCAGGTCCCGGAGCTTCTTCACGTCGGCGGCGGTGTAGTTCGCCATGGTGGTGCCTTCTCGTCCGTTCTGGGTGGGGGGGCCGGAGCGCGGGGGCGTCGGGGCGGGATCCGGGTGCGGGTCCCGCCCCGACGGCTCAGCTCGCGGTCTGCTGAGTGCCGTTGCTGGTGGTGGCGGGGGCGGGCTCGGCGGCCGGGTTGGGCCCCTCGCTCGCCGCGCCGGTGGCGGTCAGGCTCGCGCCGTCCGAACCGGTGCCGTTGGTGAGCAGGTTCTGCTCCCACTCGGGCAGCGGCTCCTCGGCGGTCGCGCCGGCCTCCGGCTTGTCCTCGCCCTCACCTCGACCGCGCGACGAGCGGGCCATCAGACCGTCCGCGGCGGCCCGGGCGATCACCTTGGTGAGCAGCGCGGCCGAGCGGATGGCGTCGTCGTTGCCCGGGATCGGGAAGTCGACCTCGTCGGGGTCGCAGTTGGTGTCCAGGATGGAGACGACCGGGATGCCCAGCTTGCGGGCCTCGCCGACGGCGATGTGCTCCTTCTTGGTGTCCACGATCCACACCGCGCTCGGGACCCTGGTCATGTCCCGGATACCGCCCAGGGTCTTCTCCAGCTTGGTCTTCTCGCGCGTGAGCATGAGGATCTCCTTCTTGGTGCGACCCTCGAAGCCCCCCGTCTGCTCCATCGACTCCAGCTCCTTCATGCGCTGCAGCCGCTTGTGCACGGTCTGGAAGTTGGTGAGCATGCCGCCCAGCCAGCGCTGGTTGACGTAGGGCATGTTGACCCGGCTCGCCTCGTCGGCGATGGCCTCCTGCGCCTGCTTCTTGGTCCCGACGAACATGATCGTCCCGCCGTGCGCCACGGTCTCCCGGACGAACTCGTAGGCCCGGTCGATGTAGGACAGGGTCTGCTGCAGGTCGATGATGTAGATGCCGTTGCGCTCGGTGAGGATGTAGCGCTTCATCTTCGGGTTCCAGCGCCGGGTCTGGTGCCCGAAGTGCACACCCGAGTCCAGCAACTGCTTCATGGTGACGACGGCCACGGCCGGTGCTCACCTCTCGGTAGGGCGTGGCCGACGGGCGGTCACGCTGCGGTTCTGCGGGCGCCGGTCGACGACACCGCCCTGGTGCTCGCACGGCGGCCGGACCCGGCTGACCGGGACCGCCCGTCCGCCGATCCCGCGTCCGGACCGGGCGACCGGTGGACGCGGGCGGCGAGCACGCGAAGTCGACTCGGGAGATCCGAGCCGCACGGAGAGTCTACGCCGTCGCGGGACCGCAGCTCATCCGGATGCCCGCGGTTGTCCACAACGCCGGTGGCGCATCCACAGCTCCGCGGTTCCGCGCCGATCGCGGCCGGATCCGGCGCAGGCTGGCGGCATGGACCAGCACGACAGCACCGGCGACCCGGGCCGTCACGACCACCGCTCGGACGACCGCCTCGCGGTGCTCCGCGGACCGTGGCGAGCCCGGACCGCAACCCGTCGACGGGGGCCGGGAGCGGCGACGCGCGCCCTGCTGGGCCGATGCCCGGAAGGCGGCGGAGCGGCGCCCCCCGAGCCGGGGGCCGCCGGAGCCGACGGCCGCATCATCGGCCCGGTCCCACCCGCCGGCGCCGATGGCCGCATCCCCGGCCCGGTCCCACCCGCCGGACCCGGACGACCCACCTCCGGCGGCACCCCGCCTGCCGGAGCCGTACCGACCGGGCCCGCACCCGCCCCGGCGGGCCGATCCGCCACTCCCGCACCTGGGACCGGCAGCGAGGGCCGGCCCGGTGGTGCCGCACCGGACCGCCCGGGCGAGCGGTCGTGTCCGTCCCTCCCGGTCCGGGCTCGGCGAGGGGGCCGGCCCGCGCTGGCCGCGGCCGCCGTGCTGCTCACCCTGACCGGGACCGCGGCCGTTGCCGGAGCGCGGGTCCTCCCCGCCGCCGCTCCTCCGGGCGGGCTCCCGGCTACCGCGGGGGCACCGGGCGCGAACCCCGGTGCGGCACCGGCGCTGGCCTCGATACCACCGTCCGAGCGGCCCACCACGGCCGACCGACGCGGCCTCCGGCCAGCACCGGGTCCGGCCCCGTCCCCGACCGGACCCACCGCGCCGCCACCTCCGCGGCCCGGGCCGGCTCCGGACGAACCGGCCGCAGCGCCTCCCGCATCAGCACCGGCACCCGCCCCGTCGCCCGGACCACCGGGGGCGGAGCGATCGCTCGCCGAGCGGCCGTCGCGACCGGCCCAGCACTGGCGGGGAGCCCCCTCCGGACCGGCACCGCCCGATCCCGGGCCACTCCCACCCGTCCCACCCACCGATGGCCCGCGGGCCGCGCCCGGGCCCGCGCCGGGCGCCCGCTACGCGTGGCCGCTGCACCCGATCCCCGCGGTGCACACCCCGTTCCGCGCCCCCGCCCACCGGTACGGGCCGGGCCACCGCGGTGTCGACCTCGGCGCCGGACTCGACAGCCCGGTGCTGGCCGCCCGGGCTGGGACCGTGGTGTTCGCCGGGCCGGTGGCCGGACCCGGCGTGGTCTCGGTGCAGCACGACGACGGGCTGCGCACCACCTACGGACCGGTGCACCCCCTGGTCGCCGCCGGCCGGACGGTGGCCACCGGTCAGGTGATCGCCCTGCTCGACGCCGGGCACCCCGGCTGCCCCACCGCGGCGTGCCTGCACTGGGGCGTGCGCCGCGGTCCGGTGGAGTACCTCGACCCGCTGGTCCTCCTGCGCCCCCCGCACGTGCGGCTGCTGCCCCTGCCGCCGCCCGGGCCGGGTGCACCGTGAACGCGGCGGTCGCGACCTGTCCGGCTCCGCCCGGACTCCGTCGCGGGCGGGAGCAGGGCCGGTACCCGGCGTGGCCCAGCCGGTCCGGCCGCCCGTGGGCGGCCGGTCATCCCACTGCCAGCTCCTCCAGCCGCCCGCGCAGCCGGCCGACCAGCCGGGTGTGCAACTGGCACACCCGCGACTCGGTCACCCCCAGCGCGCGGCCGATCTCGGCCAGGGTCCGGTTCTCCAGGTAGTAGAGCCGGATGACGGTGCGGTCGCGCTCGCCGAGCTGGCCCACCACCATCGCCAGCTGCCGCAGCGTCTCCCGGGCCTGCACGGTGGTCATCGGATCGGGAGCGTGGGGGTCGGCGAACAGGTCGGCGGTCGCACCGCTGCTCTCGCCCAGCGCCTCCACGCTGACCACCTGCACCTGGCGGGCGAGCCCGCGCAGCTCGCGCACCGGCACGCCCAGCTCGCCGGCCAGCTCGCGGTCGGTGGCGGCGCGCAGCAGCCGGGCCTCCAGCCGCTCCTGGGCCCGTTCCAGCTCGCGGACCCGCCCGCGGACGGTGCGCGGCACCCAGTCCTGCGCGCGCAGCTCGTCGAGGATCGCCCCGCGGATCCGCTGGGCGGCGTAGCTCTCGAACCGGGGGCAGCGCTCGGGATCGAACCGCTCGACCGCGTCGATCAGCCCGAAGATCCCGGACTGCACGAGGTCGGCGTGCTCGACGTGGGACGGCAGCCCGCCGGCCACCCGGTGGGCGACGGCGTTGACCAACCCCGTGTAGTGGACGACGAGCCGGTCACGGACATCGCGGGTCGGCGTGCGCAGGTAGGTGCGCCACAGGTCGTCGACCGGCGCGGCCGCCGGAGCAGGCGTCGTCAGCAGGCGCATCGCGGGTGCTGGCCGGTCGGGGGATGGCGTAACGGCAGGACGTCGGGCCTCATGCCCGGGGATGCGCCTGCTCATGGACCACCTTCAGCCGCTCGACCGTCACGTGCGTGTAGAGCTGAGTGGTTGCTAGCTTAGCGTGACCGAGCAGCTCCTGTACGTAGCGCATGTCCGCACCGCCCTCGAGCATGTGTGTCGCTGCGGCGTGTCGCAGCCCGTGCGGGCCGACGTCGGGCGCGCCGGGTACCGATGCCAGCGCCCGGTGCACGACCGTGCGCGCCACCCGCGGGTCGAGCCGGCCGCCGCGCGCGCCGAGCAGCAGCGCCCGCGGTGAACCCGGCCGCACCAGGGCCGGACGTCCCTCGGCGGTCCAGCGGCGCAGCGCGGACGCGGCCGGCACCCCGTAGACGACGCTCCGCTCGCGGTCGCCCTTGCCGAGCACGCGCAGCGTCCGCCGGTCGGCGTCGACGTCGGCCAGGTCGAGGCCGCACAGTTCGCCGACCCGCATGCCCGTCGCGTAGAGCAGCTCCAGTACGAGCTGGTCGCGCAGGGCGACCGGGTCCCCCTCCGCCGCCCCCGATCCGACCGCGTCGAGGACGGCCGCGGTCTGCTCGGCGTCCGGGACGGTGGGCAGCTCGGACCGCGGTCGGGGCGAGGACAACCGGGCCCCGGCGTCCACCTCGACCAGGCCGGACCGCCGCGCCCAGGCGGTGAACGTGCGAGCCGCCGCGGCCCGCCGGGCCAGCGTCGACCGCCCCGCCCCCGCCGCGTGCTGCCCGGCCAGCCAGCTCCGCAGCACACCCAGATCCAGCGCGTCGAGCTCGCGCAGCCCGCGGAGCAGCGTCGTCAGGTCGCCGCGGTAGGCCCGGACGGTGTGCGGCGACCGGCCCCGTTCGAGCTCGAGGTGGCGCAGGAACCGGTCGAGGTGCTCGGCGACGGCGGGAGCGAGTTCCGCGGCGTCGCCCGGGCCCTCCGCGCCCGACGTCGCGCGGGGGGAGCCGAGCCGACCGGCCCCGGTCGCGCCGGTGACCGGTCTGTCGGGGGGCGTCTGCGGTCCGCGTCGCACGGGGTCGACGGTGGGCGACCCCGGCGGGCGGGTCAAGCACCGCCGGGTGTGTCCGAGTCGCGGGCCGGTGCGCGGAGCCCCGGAGAGCAGCCGGTCGCGGAACCGGCGGCCGGCCCGTCGGCCGCCGGAGCGTCCCCGAGGACCCCGCCGGCCTCGGCCTCCATCGAGCGCGGCAGATCCGCCAGTCCACCGCTGCCCCGGCGACGCGCAGACCCAGGCCCGCGCCTCGGTCAGGTGCCCGAGCACCCGGGCGGGCGGGGACGACCGTGTCGGCGTCGGTGTCCAGCAGCCAGGTGCGGTGGTGCCGGTGCCACAGCCGGGCCGGTGTCGCGCGGACATCGAAGTCGCGCGCCGCGCCCACCCCGCGCCCGGGGACGATGCGCATCGGCTCCGGCACGGTCGCCGATCCGGCGCGCCGGCCCCCGAATGCGGCTATCCGGACGGCCGCCGCACCCGGGCGGCGAGCCCGGCCAGGACGCTCTGCGGGGTGCGGTCGGCGCAGCGGTCGGGCACGACCACGACGGCCGTCGTCATCCCGACGGGCAGCGCGGCCAGGCTGCGCCGGTCACTGCGC
>DASQMQ010000262.1:0-32466 GCA_035645455.1 Pseudonocardia sp. | reverse complement strand
CGGGTCGGCGCTCGGAGCGGCGGCGACCGCGGCGACCCGCACGGCCGCGGAGTTCGTCGGTCGCGGCGGCGCCGGCACCGTCGGTTGGAACGGCGGGGCCTGGACCCAGCGCGCCGGGTCCTGACACCCCGCGCCAAGGGTTCAGCCTCGGCGCAGTGGGGTGCCTCGGCGCAGTGGGTTCAGGTGCAGTGGGTTCAGGCGCAGTGGGTTCGGGTGCGGGGGGCTCAGGTGCGGGCGCGCTGCAGCCCGGCTGCCGCGTCCAGGACCTCGGCGACCTCGATCGCGAGCAGAGCCGGGTCCGGATCGTCGGCGAACCGGTCGCCGTGGCGGAGCGCGGGCTTGCAGAGCGCGGTGTGCGGTCCGGGTGGCGGGCCCCACCGCTCGGGCCCGACCGGACCGAACAGCACCACCGAGGGCGTGCCGAAGGCCGAGGCCAGGTGGGCCACCCCGGTGTCGCCGCAGATCACCAGGTCGGCCCCGGCGATCACGGCGGACAGCTCGGGCAGCGACGTCCGGCCGGCCAGCACCCGCCCGGCGGGCAGGCCGGCGTCCGCGGCCACCCGCTCGGCCGCCGGCCGCTCCCCGGCGGTGCCGGTGAGCACCACCGGAACGGGGCCGTCCAGCGCCGCAGCCACGACCGCGAACCGCTCGACCGGCCACCGCTTGGCCCCGAACGCGGCCCCCGGGTGCACCACGATCACCGGCGCCCCGCGCTCCGGCGGGGTGAGCCGCAGGTCGAGCGGATCGGCCGGGATGCCGTGCTCGTCCAGCAGTGCGCACCACAGCTCGCGCTCGTGCGGGTGCGCCGCCACGGCGTCGGAGTACGCCGATCCGCGCCAGCCGGGGTGCACGACGGGCCGGGTCCGCACCACGCTGCAGCGGCCGTGCTCCTCGTGCACCACGCCCAGGCCCCCGGGGCGGAACCCGATGCGCTCCACCGGGGCGGTCGCGTCCAGCGCGCGGTGGCTCTGCGGACCGGCGCCGTGCAGGTTGACCGCCAGCTCCGGGGGTCCGCCGGGCGGCGGGCGCAGGTCGTCGAGGGTGGCGGTCGGCTGCACGGCGTCGACTGCGCCGGAGAGCTCGGCCAGCCAACCCAGGGGGCCGGGCGCCGCCAGGACGATGTGGTGCTCGGGCCGCCCGCGGCGCAGCGCCCGCAGCGCGGGAACAGCGACCAGCAGGTCGCCGAGCGCGAGGGCCCGCAGCACCAGTGCGGTCGGCGTCCGGGGCTCCGAGGACGTCACGGGCGCGGATACCCGGACACCGAGCGGACAACCGCGGCGGCGGGGACCGGCGCCGCGACCGTCGGGCAGAACCGCGTCGGCTGACCCGCGCGATCGCGCCGGGCCGGTCCGGGCGGCACCGGGTCAGCCCGTCCGGACGAGCCGGGCCGTGCCGGTCAGCTGCAGCAGCCGCCGGACCTCCGCGCCCGGTCGCAGCAGCACCAGCCGCCCACCGGCGGACCGGCAGCTCGCGTCGACCCGCAGGAAGGCCCGGACGCCGGCGACGGCCAGGAACTGCAACCCGGTCAGGTCCAGCCACACCGACGGCTCGTCCCGCGGCCGGGCCACCGCGAGCGCGGACTCGAAGGAGGGCGCGGTGGCCAGGTCGAGCCGGCCCCACAGGCGGAACCTCGTCGTGCCGTCCAGCACCCGCCAGGACAAGGTGCACCCGTCGCCCGCCGGGGCGCTGATCCAGTCGACGACGTCGGTGTCGGGTGTCGCGTGCGCCATCCCCACCCCTCTCCCCGAGCAGTCCCGCCACGGCCGCGAAGGGGGGTGCGGGAGCCAGCCCGGAGGTGGACGACCCGGGCGAGGTCGACGCTACCGCCGATCCGCCGGGCCCGCGCGGGGGAATGTTGCACTAGCAACTTTCCGTCGCCCGACCTGCCGGACCGGCCGACGCCACCCCCGGATCCGGTGGCCGGCCCGACGGCCACGCAGGTGGCGAACCCCGGTGCGGGCGCTCGGCAGTCGATGTCGGCTGCCGTCAGCGGACCCGTCCGGCGGCCGCCCGGCCGGGTCCGAGGTGCGCCGTACCGCCCGCCGGCTGCTCGCGCTCGGACGGCACGGGCGGCGGGTCGGGCTCGGTCGGGGACAGCGTCGTCACCAGGCGCAGTCGGGTCGGGGCCGCGGTCAGCGGGGGCCGGGCGTGCCGTCGGAAGATCCACACGGTGAAGCCGTCGGCGACCAGGTCGCGGCCGGTGCGGAGGGCGCCGTCCAGGCCGTCGGCGTCGACCAGTCGGGTCTCCTCCCGGCGGGACCCGGACCGCCCGGTCGTCTCGGTGCGGCGGGCCTGCAGCTGGTACGGGCTCACGAACGCGGGAGCGTCGGGCGGGTCGGTGGCGGCTCGACGGGTGGATGAGCACCACCGCCGGACCGCCGCCCGGGCACGGTGGCGGGATCAGTGGACCGAGGGGGGTCGGAGCTCATACTGAGCACGCTACAAGCGGTTGGCGGGTGTCGGTATGCTCCCGACGGGTGATCGCGCAGATGCGTTGTGTTACTGCTACGGGAGGTGTCCGGCGTGGTCGGATCGTCGTCGTCGGGTAGTACGACCGCCTTGAAGTGGTGGTTCGCCGTGGAGATGCGCCGGCTGCGGGAGAAGTGCCGGATCACCCGGGAACAGGCGGCCGCGGCGGTGCGCGGCAGCCCGCAGAACATCGGCCACATCGAGGTCGGTCGCACCCTGCCCAAGCCGCTGGAGCTCGAACGGCTGCTGGAGCTGTACGGAGTGCCCGAACGGATCGACTTCTTCCAGGAGCTGCGGACCCGGGCCAAGCGCGGCCGGGACTGGTGGATCGGGTTCAGCGATTCGGTGCCGGAGAACCTCAACCTGTTCCTCGGCCTGGAGAGCAGCGCGGTGCAGATCGAGAGCTGGGACGCCTACGTGGTCCCGGGGTTGTTCCAGACCGCGGCCACCGCGGAGGCGCTGATCCGGGTCGGTCGTCCGGAACTGGGTGCCGCGGAGATCCGCCGATTGGTCGAGCTGCGGATGGCCCGGCAGTACGAGATCCTTGATCGGGACAGCCCGCCGCTGATCTGGTCGGTGATCGCCGAACCGGCGCTGCGGTGGACCGTCGGAGGGGAGGACGTCCTGCACGCGCAGCTCGACCGCCTCGTCGAACTGTCCGGCCGACCGCACATCGAGATCCAGGTACTGCCCCTGACCACCGGGGCGCACGCCGGGACGGAGGGCACCTTCAAGATCCTCTCCGCACCCCCCGAACTGCACAACTACCCCGGCTGCGTGTTCGTGGAGGACCGCATCCGCGGCCACTACTACGAGGACCCGGACCAGATCCTGATCTATCGCAACGACCTCGCCCGCTTGCGCCTGCAAGCCGGCAAACCCGATGACACCCCCACCTACCTGCACCAGCTCACGAAGGACCGGTGATCGCCCATGCGGCATGCGGACGTGAACGCGGCTCTGGCCGCGGCGGACAACTGGTACAAGTCCAGCTTCAGCGGTGGCGACAACGGCGGGTGCGTCGCCGTCGGCGCCGTCCCCGGATTCGTCGGGGTGCGCGACACGAAGATCGGCAGCACCGGCCCGGTGATCGCCTTCACCGACCGCGGCTGGCAGGCGTTCCTGAGCGCCGTGCGGACCGGCGAGTTCCGACGCTGACCCCGGCCGGCCCGCTCCGCGGCGCTCCCCGGGCGCACTGACCGGCGGCCGGCCCGGCGATCAGCGGGCAGGCCTCAGCCGGGAACGTGCTGCGCGGCCGCTCGCGGGGCGGGCGGCGCGGCCGGGCGCCGGTGCTGGCCCGGTCGCTCCGCTGCGCCGCCCTGGCCGTCGTTCTGGGGGGCCTGGCCCGCGGCGGGGCCGGACACGCGGCGGCCGCCCTCGGCGAGCTCACCGGTGAGCAGGTCGGCCAGCCGGCGCAGTTCGACGCGGATGTCGGACTGCAGGCCCTGCAGCCGGGCGATCTCCTGGGCGGCCTGGTCCTGCTGGCGCTTGGCCGCGGTCTCGGCGCGCAGCCGGGTCTCGGTGGCGGCGGCCTCGGACTCCTCGCGCAGCCGGTCGGCGGCCCGGGCGGCGGCGGCGTGCAGCTGCTCGGCCTGCTCGCGCGCCGCGGTGAGCTGGTCGGCGATCTGCTGCTCGCGCTCCTGCAGCTCGGCGTTGCGCTGAGCCGCCTGCTGCTCCAGCTGCGAGGCCCGGGCGATCAGGTTCTGCTCCACCTCGTGGCGGTGCTTCTCGGCCTCGGTCCGGGCCCGCTCGATGATCGCCGCGGACTCCTTGGAGGCGTGGCTGCGCGCCTCCGCCGCCTCCTGCTCGGCCATCCGCAGCAGCTTCTCGGCCCGGTAGCCGAAGCTGTCCTCCTTGACCGCCGGCTCGCCGTGCGCGGACCGGGCCCGCAGCTCGCGCAGCTCGGTCTCGGTGGCCTCGGCGTGCTCGGTGGCCAGCTTGCGCTGGCGCTGGGCCTCGGCCAGCTCCTCGCGCAGGGCGGTGAGCTGGTCGCGGTGCCGGCTCACGAACTCGTCGACCTGGCGGCGCTCGTACCCGCGCAGCACGGTGTCGAAGGTCGGTTCGCCGGAGGCGGGGGCGGAGTGGGCGGTGGACGTGACGGCCACGGGGAGTCCTCCGGTCGGAGCGGTTGCCTGTAGGACGTGCGGGGATGTCGGAAGTTGTCCGGCTCGGGTCGGGCCGCTCAGCTCGGATCGTCGGAGCGGGCGGCGTGCACCACGATCGGGCCGGTGCGGACGGTCGGGCTCGGCCGCGGCTGCGGGGCCGGGGGTCCGCCGGACGGCTCGGGAGCCCGTTCCACGGCCGCAGCCCGCGGACTGCCGGGCCGCTCCGCGCCGGCGTCGCCGGTCGGCGGGACGGGCCGGATCGGCACCGGCAGCGCCCCGATGACCGCGGCGGGGACCCGGCCGGTGGCCGGCGGATCGGCGATGGACCACCCGTCGCCGGTCCAGCCCGCGCCGACCGGGCCCGCCGCGGACCAGCCGCGGCCGCCCCAGCCGCCGGTGGAGTGGCGCGGCTCGGCGGCGTCCGGGGTGGACGGCCCGGACAGGTGGCGGTCGGCGTCCGCGGTGGCGCCTGCGTGCGCGTCCGGGTGGGCGGCGCGGACGCCGGTGTTGACGTACGGACGGGCCGCGGCCGGGCCGGTGTCCGGGTCCCTGTCGAGGTCGGTGTCCGGGTACCGGTCCAGATCGCTGTCCGGGTCCCGGTCCGGATCGTCGCCCGCGGGCCCGGGGCCCGCGGTGCCCGCCGGGCGGACGGGCCGGACGTCCCCGGGGCCGCCGTCGCGGGCGCTGCCCGACCGGGCCTGCCCGGTCAACGGCGTCGGCTCGGACTCGACCAGCCGCAGGTCCGGGGTCCCGGTCGGGGCCGGTCCGGTCGGCGGGACGAGCCGCGGCAGCGTCCAGTCCAGCAGCGCCCGCACCGCGGTCAGCTGCTCGGACACCTGGTGCTGCAGGGTGCGCAGCTCCTCCAGCTCGCGGTGCGCGTCGGCCACCCCGGCGGTCGCCTCGGCGCGGATCTGCTCGGTGTGCGCGGTGGCCCGGGTGACCAGCTCGCGGGCCTCCCGGGCGGCGGTCTGCCGGATCCGCAGGGCCTCGGTGCGGGCCAGGGTCTCGTTGGCGCTCAGCTCGTCGAGCACCGCGGTGCGCCGCCGGGACAGCACGTCGTCCAGCTCGGTCTCGGCGGCGACGCGCTGCTCGACCAGCTCGTCGTGCAGCTGTCGCAGGTGGTGCTCCCGCTCGGCCTGCAGGGCGTCGAGCTCGGCGCGGCCCCGCTCCAGCTGGTCGCGCACCGACTCGCGGGCGGCCTGCAGCTCGTTCTCCACCGCCGCCCGCTCGACGCGGGACCGCTCGCGCAGCTCGTCGGCCTCGGCGTGGGCCATGGTCAGCACCTGCGCCGCGCCCGCGGTGGCCCGCGAGCGCATCTCGTCGGCGTCGTTCTGGGCGATCCGCACCATCTGCTGCAGGCGCTCGCTCATCCCGTCCACCGTGGTGGGGATCGTGGACAGCTCGGCGACCCGGCCGGTCAGCACCTCGATCTCGGTCCGGGCGTCCTGCGCCTGGGCCCGGGCCTCCTGCGCCTGGGCCCGCGCCTGCTCCAGCTGGGCGCCGAGCATCCGCAGGTCGTCGCGGGCGACGTCGCGGGCCAGGGTCGCCGAGTCCAGCTCCGAGTGCAGCCGGCGGACCCACTCCTCGACCGCGGCCTTGTCGTACCCGCGGCGGACCACGGCGAAGGGGACGTCGTCGCGCTCTGCTCTCATCGCGGGACAGCTCCTCGATCGGTGACGCGGCGCCGCCGCCTGCCGCCACCGTGGCGTCGCACCGGGGGAGCGGCCGGGCCGGGGAGCGGGCGCCGGACGAGCAGGTACGCAGCGTGCCGCGGCCACCCTGTCAGCGGACCCCGCAAAGAGCAACCACGCGAGCGGATTTCGCGCCGGGTAGCCACCGACCCGCGCCGGTCCGCGGGTAGCGGACCTCGGAGCGGCAGGATTGTCGGTGCGGTGTGCTGGACTGCCGCCATGTCCTTCGTCCGCGGTCATCCCCGCGACACCGGCTGGGTGGTCGGGCACCTGCGCGCCCCCACCGGCGCGGAGGACGGCCAGCTCCCGCTGGACGCCGTGCCGCCGGGGAGCGGTGCCGAGGAGCCGGCCGAGGACGCCGGCCCCGCCGCTGACGCCGACCCGGCTGGGACCGAGCCGCGCGCTCCCACCGACGACGCCTGAGCCCCCGGCGCGCTCAGCGCACCGTTCTCGGCGCACCGTTCTCAGCGCACCGTTCTCAGCGCACCGTCGAGCCCGTCGGCTCGTCGTGCAGCCGCTGCAGGCCGACCACCCGCAGCAGCGCCAGAGCGTCGGCCGCGGGGGTGCCGGGCGCGGCGGAGTAGACCAGCAGCACCTGGTCGTCACCCTGCACCTGCAGGGTGGTGCAGTCCAGCTCCAGCACGCCCAGCTCCGGGTGGTGGACCGCCTTGGTGTCGCCGTGCCGCTCGTCCAGGTCGCGCAGCGCCCACAGCCGCGCGAAGTCCGGGCTGGTGGCGTTCAGGTCGTCGACGAGCCGGCGCAGCCCGGGATCGTCGGGGTAGCGGGCGGCCGAGCGGCGCAGGTCGGACACCAGTGCGCGGTCCAGCCGCGCCAGGTCGGCGTCGTCCGTGGCGGTGGTGGGCCCGACCCGGGCCAGCGTGCGGGCCGGGCCGAAGGCCTGCCGGGCCACGTTGCGCAGGTGCGCCGGGATGGCCGACAGGTCACCGAGCAGGGCGGCGGCCATCGGGTTCCAGGCCAGCACCTCGGTCTTGGCGTCCAGCAGCAGGGCCGGCAGGTCGGTGAAGCGGTCCATCAACCGCAGCACGCTCGGCCGCACGGTGGATCGGATCCGCCCCGGCACCGGTGGGGAGCCGCCGGCGAGCAGGAACAGGTGGTCGCGTTCGGCGTCGGTGAGCCGCAGCGCCCGGGCCAGCGCGGCGAGCACCGCCGCCGAGGGCCGCGGCCCGCGGGCCTGCTCGATGCGGGTCAGGTAGTCGACCGACATCCCGGCCAGCGCGGCGACCTCCTCGCGGCGCAGGCCGGGGGTGCGCCGGCGGGACCCGGCCGGCAGTCCCACGTCGGCCGGCCGCAGCCGTTCCCGCCAGGTGCGCAGGGCGGTGCCGAGTTCGCTGCGGTCCACGGTCCCAGGATGCCCCGCGGCCGCGCCGTCAGCCTGGTACTGCCGGTACCCGGATACGTCGACCCTGGTCAGGCCCGGTTCCCCCGCCCAGTGTGGAGCCCGTGCAGAATTCGACAGACACGACGATCGCCCTGGTCACCGGGGCCAACAAGGGGCTCGGCTACACCGCGGCGCGCCGCCTCGCCGGGCTCGGCTGGACGGTGCTGGTCGGCTCCCGCTCCCCGGAGCGCGGCGCCGCGGCGGCCGCGGCACTGGCCGCCCAGATCACCGCGGGCGAGGTGGTGGCCCTCGACCTGGACGTCACCGACGACGCCTCGGTGGCCGCCGCGGCCGAGGAGGTCGAGGCCCGCTTCGGCCGGCTGGACGTGCTGGTGAACAACGCCGGCGTCACCGGCGGCATGGTGCCGCCCCTGGACACCGGACCGGCCGAGATGCGGACCGCGCTGGAGACCAACGTGGTCGGCCCGGTCCGGGTGACCCGCGAGTTCCTGCCGCTGCTGCGCCGCTCGGCCGCGCCGCGCATCGTGATGGTGTCCAGCGGGATGGGCTCGCTGACCGTCACCACCGACCCGGACCGGATCGAGTCCGGTCTCGTGGCGCTGCACTACCCGGCGTCCAAGGCCGCCCTGAACATGATCACCACGCAGTACGCCAAGGCGCTGCCGGAGTTCCGGGTGAACGCCGCGGACCCCGGTTACACCGCCACCGACCTCAACGCCAACCAGGGTCACCAGACCGTCGAGGAGGGCACCGACGCCGTCGTCGCCCTGGCCACGGTGGCCCCGGACGGTCCCACCGGCGGGTTCTTCGACCGCGCCGGCCCGGTCCCGTGGTGATCCGGTCACCCACCACCGAGGAACGAGGTGAACACCTCCAGCCACCTGTCCTCGGCGTCGAGGTGCGGGGAGTGACCGGAGTCGCGGAACATCTCGGCGCGCACCGAGCCGCCGGCCTGCTCGTACCGGGCGAGCACCTGGCGGATCTGGGTCACCATCACCTGCTGCGGGTAGACGTCCGCGCCGGGCCAGCCCGGGATCACGCCGGCCGCCCCGAGGGTCCCCATCTCCAGCGGCGACCCGTCGGCCACCACCAGGTCGGCCGCGCCGTGGGTCCACAGGATCGGTGGCTTCGGGTCCAGGTCCACGATGCCCGACCAGTTGCAGTACTTCGGCGAGAGCGCGTTGAGGATCCCGGTGGTGCCCGGCGCGGTGCCCGGCCAGTTGGCCGACGTCGTGGCGTCGCCGGGGTAGTTGTCCGGCCCGGTCGTGGTCTTCAGGATCTCGGCGATCAGCATGTCCTCCCGGTCCTGCGGCAGCCGGACGGTGGGGGGCAGGTAGAAGGCCCGGAACACGTTGCGCGGGGAGGCCGGGCTCTCGTCGGAGGTGTCGCCGTCGGCGATCCGCTGCACCACCTCGGGGTTGGCGCCGCCGGCGCCGGAGCCGGCGTAGTCGGGGAAGCAGGGCCGGCCGTCGGGGTGGGTGCCGCCGTAGCCGTAGGGCGAGACCGGGTCGACGAAGGTCAGCGAGGCGACCGGGCGCGCCATCGCGAACGACGCGACCGCCGCCCCGCCGGTGGACCAGCCGACGAGGTGCGGGGGCCGGCGCACGTCCAGGGCCCGCAGCAGCGCGTCCAGGTCGTCGGCCCAGTCGTCCAGGCCGCGGGTCGCGTCCAGCGGCAGCGCCTCGCTGTCGCCGAACCCGCGCATGCTCGGCGCGATCACCCGGAACCGTCCGGGCAGCTTCGGCATCAGGTGCTCGTAGAACCGCGCGGTGGACAGGTTGCCGTGCAGGAGCACCACCGGCTCGCCGTCGGCCGGGCCGGACTCCAGGTAGTGCAGGCGGATCCGGTCGGTGGCGAGGGTGTCCTCGCGCACGCCGGGGGGCAGGCCGGCGCTTCCCGTGCTGGTCATGGTCGGCATGGTTCTGCCTGGCCGACGGGCGGGTCAAGGAACCCGCCGGCCGACCGGCCGGTCGCGACGGGGAGTGACTAGGCCACTCGGATGTGTCGCGCGGACGGCAGGGCTGGCACGCTCTCCCGGGTCGGGCCGACCCGCGGCCCGCGCAACACCCCTGCGCCGTCCGGTCCCGACGCCCGGTCCGGACGCGCCGAACGAGGGAGCGCAGTGCGAAGGATCTCCACGGTGGTCGCCACGGCGGGCCTGGTGCTCGCCGGCGTGCTCGTCGCTCCCGCCGCGCAGGCCGCCGAGCCGCCGGACCGCCCGACGTCCAGCCCGCCCCGATCGCCTGGGGGCCGTGCCAGGCCCCCGGCCTGCGCGCGGCGAACGCCGAGTGCGGCACGGTGCAGGTGCCGCTGGACCACGACGACCCCACCGGCACCATGATCGGCATTGCGGTCTCCCGGATCGTGCACACCGCCCCGGACGAGCAGTTCCAGGGCGTGATGCTGGTCAACCCCGGTGGTCCGGGCGGGTCCGGGCTGGAGCTGTCGGCGCTGGGCTCGCTGGTGCCGGGTGGCGCCGGGGACGCCTACGACTGGATCGGGTTCGACCCGCGCGGGGTCGGTGCCAGCGAGCCCGCGCTGAGCTGCATCCCCGACTACGCCGGTTACAACCGCCCCGATTACCAGCCCGAGGGCGGCGAGGAGGCGGCCTGGCTGGCGCGGGCCGAGTCGTACGCGGAGGCGTGCGCGGAGACCGGCGGCGAGCTGCTCGACCACATGACGACGGTGGACAACGTCCGCGACATGGACAGCATCCGCGAGGCGCTGGGCGCCGAGCAGATCAACTTCTACGGCTTCTCCTACGGCACCTACCTCGGACAGGTCTACGCCACGCTGTTCCCGGAGAAGGTGCGGCGGATGGTGCTCGACGGCGTCGTCGACAGCCGCAACGTCTGGTACGAGGCCAACCTGAACCAGGACGTCGCGTTCGAGCACAACATCGGCGCGTTCTTCGACTGGGTGGCCGGGTTCGACGCCGTCTACGGCCTGGGGAGCACCGGCGCCGAGGTGGAGGCGCTGTACTACGCCACCCAGGACCAGCTGCGCGCCGCACCGGCCGGCCCGATCGGCCCGTCGGAGTGGAACGACCTGTTCCTGGGTGCCGGGTACAACGTCACGACCTGGCCCGAGATCGCCGGGGCGTTCGCGGCGTGGGTCAACGACAAGGACGCCGACGCGCTCAAGTCGGCCTACGACAGCTCGACCTCGACCGACGACGACAACGGCTACGCGGTCTACCTGGCCACCCAGTGCACCGACGCGCCGTGGCCGGCGGACTGGGACACCTGGCGGGCCGACAACACCCGGGTCGACGCGGTGGCCCCGTTCGAGACCTGGGCCAACGCCTGGTTCAACGCCCCGTGCGTGTTCTGGCCGGCCGATGCGGGCGAGCCGGTGGACGTCGACGGCTCCGGGGTCAAGGGCGGTGTACTGATCATCAGCGAGACCTTCGACGGTGCCACGCCGTTCGAGGGTGCGCTGCACGCCCGCGACCTGTTCCCGAACTCGGCGCTGATCGAGGGCGTCGGGGGCACGACGCACTCGGCGTCGCTGTCCGGGATCGCCTGCACCGACGACCGGATCGCCGCGTACCTGGCGACCGGCGAGCTGCCCGAGCGCCGGCCCGGCCGCGGCTCCGACGTCCAGTGCGACCCGCTGCCCCAGCCCGACCCGACCGCGGGGAGCGGCCCGGTGCCGAGCACCGGGGCCCGGGTGGCCGAAGGGTTGGCTGCCACCGTTCGCTGAGCGCCACCCAGCCAGGGCGGGGGCAGCGTGCACCGGTCTGCTCCCGTCCTCCCTACGGAACGAGGCAGAAGGGCGTTCCCCGGTCGTCGGCGCATCGGACGACCAGGTCGCACCGTCGGCCCGCCCACCGCCCTCCCGGACCGCAGCCAGGGCCACGTCCAGATCGGTGACCTGGAACCAGGGCACGACCGTGGCGTCTCCGCTGGTCAGGCTGCTGGACGGGGTGGGAGGGCGGCTGTCGGTCGACGGGAGCCAGGACCCGGGGTCGGCGCCCGGCCGGAAGCGCCAACCCAGCACCGTCGAGTAGAACGCCCGCGCCCGGGCCGGGTCGGGTACGCGCACCTCGTAGTGCGCCAGCCCGAGCGGAGGCTCGCCGCCTCCGGACGGTGCGCACAGCGCGAACGGCAGGCCCTGGTCGTCGCCGCAGAGCGCAGTCCGCCCGTGGGGGTGGTCGGTCGGCTCCTGGGCGGTCCCGCCCGCCGCACGGACCAGATCGACCGCGTCGTCGACGTCCGGGACGGCCCAGCAGGCCAGCAGTGTCGGCCGCCCGGGGGTGTGCCGGATGCCCGGAGCACCGCGGCTCCCGGGCGCTGTCCCGCCCGACCGGCCGAGGACGTCGCCGTAGAAGGCCGCGGCGGCATCGACGTGGCCGGTGCGGCCGTCCGGCATCACGATCGGCTCGTCGCGGCGGACCGCCCCGAACGCCGCGACGTAGAACGCCACCGCCCGCTCGGCGTCCAGGACGGCCAGGTAGGGGGTCAGGGTGTGCAGTCGCAGCGCAGCTGTCGGTGCTGCGGCCTGCGGGGTGGGTGCGGTCGTGGCGGTCATGGTCTTCCCTTCCGGTGCGAGCAGCGCCCGCTCGATGCGGGCGCGCAACGCAGCGCTGAACCCCGGGTCGGGGTCCACCGGTGCGGTGGGGGTGCGGAGGGCGTCCAGCGGGTCGGTCATCGCGAACCTCCCTCCCCGAGTGCGGCGTAGCTGCGGCGGAACGCGGCCCGGGCGCGGACCAGCAGGGCCTCGGTGGCGGTGGTGCTGCGTCCCAGCACCGCCGCCACCTGCGGAACCGGCAGGCCGTCCAGGTAGCGCAGGGTCAGTGCGGCGCGGTGGGTGCCGGTCTGGCCGTCGAGCACCTGGTGGGCGAGCAGCGCGTCGAGCCGCTCGTCCCAGCAGCGCCGCGCCGGCGTCCGCCCGAACTCCCCGCTCCATGTCCCTCCATCGCCCCACGAGCCGCTACTCCGACGCAGCGTCACCCGATCGGCACAGCGAACCGGAGGCAGCCTGTTCACCGCGAATCGTCTTGACCGCTATAGACAGCAGGGTTACTGTAGCGCTAAAGAACCCGAGGAACGCTGGAGGAGATCACCGTGCAGGAGCTGCCCGTCGCCGCGCACCTGGCGACCGACGCCGTCCGCCGCCAGTTCGCGCCGGACGCCCCGCCCGAGCCCGACCCCGTCCGGCGGCGCCCGGTCCGGCGTGTCCGGCTGGTCACCGCCGCCGTGTTGGACCGCGCCGCGCGGGCGGTCGCCCCGGCGCCCGAGTGCTCCGCCGCGCACTGATCGCGCCTACCCTCGGCGGCGTGCCGAGGGTGACCCTGAAGACCGTGGCCGACCGGGTCGGGGTCAGCGCGATGACCGTGTCGAACGCGTTCTCCCGGCCCGACCAGCTCTCCGCGGCGCTGCGCGAGAAGATCCTCGCCGCCGCGGCCGAGTTGGGCTACGTCGGGCCGGACCCGGCCGCGCGCACGCTGGCCCGCGGCGCGACCGGCACGGTCGGCATCCTGCTCACCGAGTCGCCGCAGTACGCCTTCAGCGACGAGTTCTCGACCACGTTCCTGGCCGCCATCACCCAGGAACTGGCCCGTACCGGCCTGGCCCTGACGCTGCTGCCCAGCGGCCGGGCCGGGGACGTCATCCCGGCCCGGGACGTCGCCATGGACGGCGCGCTGGCCTACTCCTGCCGGCCCGGCGTCGACGGCGTCGAGTGGCTGCGCCGGCGCCGGCTGCCGCTGGTGTTCGTCGACCAGCAGCCCGAGCCCGGCTGCACGTCGATCAACGTGGACGACCGCGCGGCCGCTGCGGGCGCCGCCCGGCACGTGGTGGACCTCGGTCACCGCCGGATCGCGCTGCTCACCGTGGGCCTCGGCAGCGACGCCGCGGAGGCCGGCTCGAGCGACTTCCTGGTCGCCCGGCAGCGCCTGAGCGGCTGGCTGGACGTGCTCGGCCCGGCCGGGATCGAGCCGGCCGTCCTGCGCAGCGAGGTGAGCACCCAGGAGGACGGTCTGGCGGCCGTGCGGGACGTGCTGACCGGACCGGACCGCCCGACCGCGGTGCTGTGCTTCTCCGACGCGCTCGCCGGCGGCGTGGTGCGCGCGGCCGAGGACGCCGGACTCCGGGTGCCGCAGGACCTGTCGGTCGTCGGCTACGACGACACCCCGCTGGCCCGGCGGATGCGCCCGGCGCTGACCACCGTGCACCAGGACGCGGCGGAGAAGGGCCGGTTGGCCGCCGCCGAGCTGGCCGCCGCGGTGGCCCGGCACCGGGCGGGCCTGCGGCCCGAGGTGCGCCACGTGGTGCTGCCCACCGAGTTGGTGGTGCGGGAGAGCACCGGACCGGCCCCGGTCACCTGACCCGCGTGAGATCACCCCCGGGCCGACCCGTTCCGGTCACCGACGAACCCGGTGATCGAGGACTGACCGGAGGGGGAGACGGCCCGGACCAGGAGCGTGCTGAGAGCTCGGGCCCGCCGGGCGGCCGGAGCTTCCAGCCACCTCCTAGGCCAGGTGGACGTACTCGTAGTCGACCGGCTTGTCGTTGATGCCGTTGGCCGGCGGGGCGATCCAGCCGGCGATCTTGCCCGGCTCGTACACCGGTCGCATCAGCGAGCGGACGTGGGTCTTGTCGGCCTCGGTGGGCAGCCAGGCGTCCTTCTTGGCGTTCCACACGTCCTCGCCGACCACGTCGCCCTTCGGGGTGACGTGGTGCTCGGAGAACACCCCGACGTCCCGGTTGAACCCGAGGTGGGGCAGGTACATCCGGTGGGCGACGCCGGCCTTCTCCAGCACCCGGTTCCACCGCTTGAGCCCGGTCTGGCAGTCGGCGATGTACTCGCGGCGCAGGTCGTGGTTCAGCGCCAGCAGCGCCGGGACCTCGTCGGTGGTCACCTCGTGGTCGCGGACCACGTCGATCTGCGCGGCGTCCTCGGTGAGCCGGTGGTCGTCCTTGCGGCGCTCCTCCTGCCAGCGGCCCTTGAGCCCGGCGGTGAAGTAGTTGGCCGCGTTCGTGGACTTCTCCGAGCCGAACAGGTCCAGCGAGACCGAGTAGTGGAAGTTGATGTACTTCTGGATCACGTCCAGCGGGATGCCGCCGTGCGGGGCGATCTCCTCGGTGTCGTGCTCGCGCATGAGCTGGGCGCTGCGCGCCACCACCCGGTCGATCCCGGTGGTGCCCACGAACATGTGGTGGGCCTCCTCCTTCAACATGAACTCGCAGGTGCGCGAGAGCGGGTCGAAGGCGGACTCCTTCAGCGAGCCGAGCTGGTACTTGCCGTCCCGGTCGGTGAAGTAGGTGAACATGAAGAACGACAGCCAGTCCGGGGTCTCCTCGTTGAACGCCCCGAGCATCCGCGGGCTGTCCAGGTCGCCGGAGTTGCGCTGCAGCAGGGCCTCGGCCTCGTCGCGGCCGTTGCGGCCGAAGTAGGCGTGCAGCAGGTAGACCATCGCCCAGAGGTGGCGGCCCTCCTCGACGTTGACCTGGAACAGGTTGCGCAGGTCGTACAGCGACGGGGCGGTCTCCCCCAGCCGGCGCTGCTGCTCCACCGAGGCCGGCTCGGTGTCGCCCTGGATGACGATCAGGCGCTGCAGGTCGGCCCGGTACTCGCCGGGGACCTGCTGCCAGACCGGCTCGCCCTTCTGCTCGCCGAAGGCGATCCGCCGGTCGGCGTTGCGCTCGGCCAGGAACACCCCCCAGCGGTACTCCTCCATCGCGACGTGGCCGAAGTGCGCCCAGCCCTCGCGGCCGACCGCGACGGCGGTGCGCAGGTAGACGTCCTCGGTGGGGACGGCCGGACCCATGGTCTTCCACCAGTTCAGGAAGTTGGGCTGCCAGGACTCCAGCGCGCGCTGCAGTTTGCGGTCCCCGGCCAGGTCGACGTTGTTGGGGATCTTCTCGGAGTAGTCGATGCTCATGTGCTCACACCCGCCTGCGGTCGAATTCGGCCCGTCGCCCGGTGCCGTAGCGGCGCAGCGCGCCGTCCGGGCCGGACGCGTTCGGTCGTACGAAGATCCAGTTCTGCCACGCGGTGAGCCGGGAGAAGATCCGCGTCTCCATGGTCTCCGGGCCGACGAACCGGTGGCTGGCCTCCATGCCGGTGAGCGCGTCCGGGGACAGCGAGGCGCGCTCCTCCAGCAGGATCCGGATCTCGTCGTCCCAGTCGATGTCGTCCAGCGCCTCGGTGACCAGCCCCAGCTCCAGCGCCTCCACCGCCTCGATCCGCCGCCCGGTCTCCTGGCGCAGCTTTCCGACGTGCTCCTCGTCCCCGTAGAAGCGCGACGCCAGCCGGGACAGCCCGGTGCCCATCGGGAAGGTGCCGAAGTTCGACTCCGACAGCACGATCTGGGCCGGGTCGCCCTCCTGGGCGTCGGACTCCAGGAAGCCGTCGAGCATGTACTGCCGGTCGCAGGCCAGGGCCAGCTCCAGCAGCGCACCGGCGAAGCAGGAGCCCGGCTCGATCAGCGCGATCAGGCTGCGCGAGGTGACGTCGAGCCGCTTGAGCACCCGCTTGTAGTAGTGCCGGATCTCGTTGACCAGCCAGTCGTCGCGGCTGTGCTCGGCGATCACGCGCTCGAAGGCGAGCGCGTCCTCGACGTCGCCCTTCGTGCGGATGATCCAGGTGCCCAGCTCCAGCTCGTTGGCCCGCAGCCGCAGGATCAGGTCGTCCAGCTCGCGGGTCATGGCCAGCGGCCAGAACGCCGCGCCCAGCTCGTGGACGCGCTCGACGGTGTCCGGGACGTCGCCCTCCGGGCCGAACACGGTGATCTCGACCAGTCCGTTGTCCCGGTCGAACTCGGCGCGCACGTGCCGGTAGGAGATGCCGTCGGCGGTCTCGGTGCGCTCCAGGGGCGGCAGTTCGACGCCGGTGGCGTCGGCCGGGCGGGTGGAGCGGGCGGCGACCTCGGCGGCCCGCTCGGCCACCTTCTCGTCCCACTGGCGCTTGGGGATGACCTCGTCGACGAGCCTCCACTCCACGGCCTGCTTGCCGCGCAGCCCCTCGGACTTCGTGGCGAAGACGTCGGCGCGGTCCTTGCGGACCCGGCGCTTGTCGGTGATCCGGGTGAGCCCGCCGGTGCCGGGCAGCACGCCGAGCAGCGGCACCTCGGGGAGGGCGACGGCCGAGGAGTTGTCGTCGATCAGCAGGATCTGGTCGCAGGCCAGGGCCATCTCGTAGCCGCCGCCGGCCGCGGTGCCGTTCAGCGCGGCGATCCAGGTCTGGCCGGAGTGGGCGGTGGCGTCCTCGATGCCGTTGCGGGTCTCGTTGGTGAACTTGCAGAAGTTCACCTTCCACGGGTGGCTGGAGCCGGCCAGCATCCGGATGTTCGCGCCGGCGCAGAAGTTGCGGTCCTTGGCGCTGGTCAGCACGACCGTGCGGACCTCGGGGTGGGAGAAGCGCAGGCGCTGGGCGATGTCGTAGAGCTCGATGTCCACGCCCAGGTCGTAGCTGTTCATCTTGAGCTGGTAGCCCGGCACCAGCCCGCCGTCCTCGTCGACGTCCAGGCGCAGGTAGGCGACGCCGGTCTCGGCGGCGCCGTCCAGGTCCAGCTGCCAGTGCCGGTACGAGCCCGGCGCGGCGTCGAAGGAGACGGCCGGGGTGGCGGCGCGGTCCGGATCCGTGGTGTCCGGGTCGGCGGTGCTCGTCATCGGGCCCTCCTCGGGTGTCGCCTCACTCTACAAGTGCGTGCCGCATGAGGCCAGTGCTGTAGAACGTCGCGTGCGCAGGCCCTCCGAGCCTCCTCCCAGAGCGGTGCTCTTGACGAGTCGGAGCGCATCGGGAACACTGCACTTGTTCGAGATCAGTGCTCACAGGAGGTATCTGCCATGACTTCGCCTGCCCCGACCCGCGCCCGATCGACCGGATCGATCGGGCGCGGCGTCCTGCCGTTCGCGGCCGCCGGCCTGCTGTTCGTCGCCTACCCGGTCCTGCGGCCCTGGTCGGACCAGACCCCGGAGGGAGCGCCGGCCGCCTTCGCCGCCCCCGCCTGGCTCGCCGGGCACCTCTCGGCCGCAGCGGCGTTCCTGCTGGTCGGCTTCGGGCTGCTGGCCGTCCGGGACCGGGTACCGGGCCGGGCGGGCGGCCTGGCCCTGGGGCTGTGGGCGACCGGCGCGGCGATGACCCTGACCTACTACGGCGCCGAGACCTTCGCGCTGAACGCGCTGGGCACCCGGGTCCCCCAACCCGGGCAGCTGGCCGTCCTCGCCGAGGCGATCCGGATGGGGCCGGTGCAGGTGACCGTGTTCGGCGTGGGCCTGCTGCTGATGGCCGCGTCGGCGGTGGTGCTGGCGGCGCGCCTGCGCGCGGTCGCGCTCCCGTTCGCGCTCGGGATGGTGCTGTTCCTGCCGCAGTTCTTCACCGGGCCGCCGCTGCGCATCGCGCACGGCGTCCTGCTCGGCGCCGGCTGCCTCCTGCTCGCCGCCCACCTGCGCCGCCCCAGCTCCGTCGAGGGCGAAGCGAGTGTGATCAACGGGGCTGTCTGATCATGACAACGTCGTTGTCGGTGGTCAGGCCTGGGCTTCGGCGACGTCGGTGGGGGAGGAGTGCGGCGGCGCCAGCTGGGCGGCCAGGGCGCGCAGCCGGTAGCGCTGGATCTTGCCGGTGGCGGTCTTGGGCAGCTCGTCGATCTCCACCACCCGCCGCGGGCGCTTGAACGACGCCATCCCGGCCCGGCAGAACTCGATCACCTCGTCCTCGGTGACGTGCTGGCCGGACCGCGGCACCACGTAGGCCACCGGCTTGTCCAGACCGTCGTCGTCGGCCACCCCGACGACCACCGCCTCGGCCACCGCCGGGTGCTCCAGGATGCGGGTCTCGACCTCGGTCGGGCTGACCCAGATCCCGCCGACCTTGAGCACGTCGTCGGCGCGGCCCAGGCAGGTCCAGCTGCCGTCGGCACCGCGGACGTAGGTGTCGCCGGTGCGCATCCACTCGCCCTGGAACACCGCCCGGTTGACCGCGGTGCGGCACCAGTAGCCGGTGCAGACCGACTCGCCGGCCACGTACAGCATCCCGGGCTCGCCGGGGGCGTCGATCACGGAGCCGTCCGGGCGGCGCAGCTCCACCCGGTAGCCGGGGACCGGGAAGCCGGAGCTGCCCGGCACCACCTTGCCGGGAACGTTGGAGATGAAGATGTGCAGCGCCTCGGTGGAGCCGATGCCGTCCAGGATCTCGAAGCCGTACTGCTCGCGGACCCCGTGGAACATCCGGGCCGGCAGCGCCTCGCCGGCCGACACCCCGTTGCGGACCGTCGCGAACGTCTCCCGCGGCAGGTCGGCGGCCATCAGCGGGCCCCAGAAGCTGGGGCCGCCGAAGAACAGCGTGACCCCGTGCTCGGCGATCCGGCGGGCGAACAGCTCCGGGTTGGGCCGCGCCGGCTCCAGCACCGCGGTCGCGCCCGCGGCCAGCGGGAAGAACAGCGAGTTGCCGATGCCGTAGGCGAAGAACAGCTTGGCCGCCGACAGGCAGACGTCGCCGGGCCGCACGCCGAGCACCTGGGCGCCGTAGGTCTCGGCCACGAACCGGATGTCGACGTGGCGGTGCATGGCGCCCTTGGGGGTGCCGGTGGTGCCCGAGGTGTACAGCCACAGCGCCGGGGACTCGTCCCAGGTGGGGTACGGCACGGTCACCGGCTCGGCGGCGCGCAGCCGGTCCCAGGTCAGCGTGGTGACGCCGGGGACGTCCGGGGCGGTGTCCCCGGTGAGCACCAGGTGGCCGAGGTCGGGGGCGTTCGCGGCGGCGGCGGTGACCGCGGCGGCGAACTCCTGGCTGCCCAGCAGCACCCGGGCCCGCGAGTCGACGACCAGGGTGCCCAGCTCGCGGCCGGTGAGCATGGTCGAGGACGGCACCGCCACCGCGCCGAGGTACATCGTGGCCAGGATGCCGGTGGCGAGTTCGATGTCGTCGGTCATGCACAGCAGGACCCGCTCCTCGGGCCGCACGCCGAGCTCGCGCAGCCCGCCGGCCACCCGCCGGACCTCGGCGAGCAGCTCGGCGTAGGTGTGCGAGCCGCGCGGGTGGTGCAGCGCGACGCGGTCCCCGCCGCCGGCGTCCACCTGCCGTTCGGTGAGGTGGGAAGCGGCGTTGAACGGCTCCGTCACGTGTCCTCCTGGCGGTGGGCGACGCGGGCACTCTACTGCGTGATCTCTGCCCGGAGACGATCAGTAGAACCTTCCCAACTCATGCATGCGCTGCTATGAACTGGGACTACGCGATCGAAGGAGATCAGTATGCAGACCCGTGGTGCAGTGATCCGCCAGGCTCCCGGCAAGTACGAGGTGGTCGACCTGGAGGTCGACGACCCGCGGGACGGCGAGGTCCAGGTCAAGATGGTGGCGTCGGGCCTGTGCCACTCCGACGACCACGTGGCGACGGGGGACATCCCGGTCGGGGTCTACCCCTTCGCCGGCGGCCACGAGGGCGCCGGCGTCGTCACCAAGGCGGGGTCGAACACCAAGGGCATCAAGGAGGGCGACCACGTCGTCTTCTCCTTCCTGCCCTCCTGCGGCCACTGCCGCTGGTGCGCCTCGGGCATGCAGAACCTCTGCGACCTGGGCGCCGGGCTGCTGGCCGGCTCGCGCTGGGGCGACCCGACCGACTACCGGGTGAAGATGCTGGACGGCACGCCGGTGGGCCAGATGTGCGGGATCTCGACGTTCCTGGAGACCACCACGGTCTCGGCGGACTCCGCGGTCAAGATCCCCGAGGACATCCCGCTGGACAAGGCCTGCCTGGTCGGCTGCGGGGTGGGCACCGGATGGGGCTCGGCGGTGAACGCCGCGCAGGTCCAGCCCGGTCACACCACGATCGTGATGGGCATCGGCGGCATCGGGATCAACGCCGTGCAGGGCGCCGCGCACGCCGGGGCGTCCAACATCATCGCGGTGGACCCGGTGGCGTTCAAGCGGGAGAAGGCCCAGGAGCTGGGCGCCACGCACGCGGTGGACTCCATGGAAGAGGCCACTGAACTGGCCAAGCAGTTCACCAACGGCCAGGGCGCCGACTCCGCGATCATCACCGTGGGGGTGATCAAGCCGGAGTACGTGGGGCAGGCGATGGCCTCGATCCGCAAGGCCGGCACCGTCGTGGTCACCGCGCTGGGCAACATCGCCGACCCGACGCCGCTGCCCGTCTCGATGGCCGACATCACGCTGTTCCAGAAGCGCATCCAGGGCGCGATGTTCGGTCAGTCCAACCCGAACTGGGACATCCTGCGCCAGCTGCAGCTCTACCGCGAGGGCGTGCTCAAGCTCGACGAGCTGATCACCAAGACCTACACCCTCGACGACGTGGCCCAGGGCTACCAGGACATGCACGACGGCAAGAACATCCGCGGCATCATCAAGTACGACGCCTGACCCGCCGCCCGAACGTCAGGGAAGCCACTTCCAGGACCGGACCGGTCCTGGAAGTGGCTTTCCTGCCACGGGGTGTGGGCGGGGTCGGTGGGGCTCGGACGAGGAGGCTCGGTGGCGGTCGCTGTTGTCGGGTTGCAGCGGGAGCGGGAGGTGCTCACCGTCGCGTTGGCGACCGGGCGGCACGTGGTGCTGGAGGGCCCACCGGGCACCGGCAAGTCCACGCTGCTGCGCTCGATCGCCCGGGAGAGCGGCCGGTCGGTGGTGTTCGTCGAGGGCAACGCCGAGCTGACCCCGGCCCGGCTGACCGGCCAGTTCGACCCGTCCCAGGTGCTGGCCGAGGGCTACCACGCCGGGGCGTTCGTGGACGGGCCGCTGCTCACCGCGATGCGCGACGGCGGGCTGCTCTACCTCGAGGAACTCAACCGGATCCCGGAGGAGACCCTCAACGTCCTGATCACCGTGCTGACCGAGGGCGAGATCGTGGTGCCGCGGCTGGGCCACGTGCACGCCGACAAGGACTTCCGGCTGATCGCGGCGATGAACCCGTTCGACGCGGTCGGCACCGCCCGGGTCAGCCAGGCCATCGCCGACCGGATGTGCCGGGTGGTGCTCGGGTACCAGGACGAGCCGTCCGAGCAGGCGATCACCACGTCGGTGAGCGGGCTGAGCGGCCGCGACGTCGACCTGTCGGTCGCACTGACCAGGGCCACCCGCGAGCACCGGGACGTGCGGATGGGGTCGTCGGTCCGCGGCTCGATCGACCTGGCCCTGGTGCTGGCCGGGCTGGCCGAGCTGCGCGGCGAGCGCCGGCCGAGCCTGGAGACCGGCCGCGACGCCGCGTACGCGGCGCTGTCGGGCCGGATCCGGGTCGCCGACGGGGTGGACCGCACCCCGGAATCGGTGATCGACGAGCTGCTCGACCGGCTCTGGCCCGACGACGACGGTGACCCCGCCGCCGAGGACACCGCCGACGAGGCCTCCGACACCTCCCCGGACGGCCAGGGAAAAGCTGACGGCCTGCCGGAACCCCCGGCAGGCTTCGAACCCCGGTCCCGACCCGGTCGCGAGCGGGCCGGACGCACCACGAGCCGTCAGCAGCTGGCCGCCCGGCACGAGGGCTTCGAGGAGGTCTCCCCGGAGCTCGGCGAGCTGGACGAGGCCGCGTTCGACGCCGCCGTCGAGGAGGACCCGGACGCCGCGGCGGCGCTGCTGGCCGACCTGGCGGTGGCCACCGACGAGCAGTTGCGCGCGGCGGCCCGGCGGCTCGCCGGACGGGTGTTCCTCCGGCTGGCCCGGATCGGGCCGAGCCGCTCGCGGGGCACCCGGCGGCTGGGCCCGTCCCGGCGGCTGGACGGCGACCTGGACCTGGACCGCACGATGGACGCCTGGGACCCGGCGAGCGGGCGTCGCCCGGGCGCGGCGGACCTGATCACCCGGACCTGGACCGCGCGGCGCCGGGCGGTGTGCCTGGCGGTCGACATGTCCGGGTCGATGCAGGGCATGGCGGTAGCGCTCGCCGCGGTGGCCGCGGCCGGCGTCGTGCTGGCTGACGACGCGTCCGGCGGCCGGCTGGAGCCCTCGGTCATCGCCTTCGGCGCCGACGTGCGGGTGCTGCAGGCCCGCGGGGTGCGCCGGACGCCGCAGGACCTGGTCGCCGAGCTGGTCGGGCTGCGCGGGCACGGCACCACCGACCTGGCCGCGGCGCTGCGCGCGGCCTCGGTGCAGCTGGCCGGGGCCACCGCCGACGAGCGGCTGGTCCTGTTGCTGTCGGACTGCCTGCACACCAGCGGTGCCGAGCCGGCCACCGCGATGGCCGGCATCGACCGGCTGCACGTGCTGGTCCCGATCGGTGGCGCGGAGGCCGAGGCGGCCGCGGCGGCGCTGGCCGCGCGCGGGGGCGGGCGCAGCCAGACCGTGCGCCGGCCGGCGGACATCGCCCCCGCCCTCACCCGCGTCCTGGGCTGAGCGGCCCGACCGGCTCCCGACCGCGCCGGCGGGGACGATCGGGGTGGAAGGCTGCCACCGCGGCCGTCGCGGTGATGGCGCCGACGTACCTGTGCCGGTGCTGCTGGGGCTGTTCGTGGTCGAGTGGACGCGGGCTCCGGTCCGCGCGGCGGACCCGGGGCTGGTTAGCCTCCCCGGGTGGGCACCATCGTCTCCTTCCAGGCACATCCCGACGACGAATCGATCACCACCGCGGGCACTCTGGCCAAGGCCGCGGCCGCCGGTCACCGGGTCGTGCTGGTCTTCGCCACCCGCGGCGAGCTGGGTGAACCGGTGCCGGGCGTGCTGGAGCCCGGCGAGCAGCTGTCGATCCGGCGCTCCGCGGAGTGCCACGCCTCGGCCGCGGTGCTCGGGGCCAAGCGCGTGGAGTTCCTCGGCTACACCGACTCCGGGATGATGGGCGAGGCCAGCAACGACGCCCCGTACTGCTTCTGGCAGGCCGACGTCGAGCACGCGGCCCGGCGGCTGTCGGTGATCCTCGACGAGGAGGAGCCCGACATCCTCACCGTCTACGACGACAACGGCGGCTACGGCCACCCCGACCACATCCAGGTGCACCGGGTGGGCGTGCGCGCGGCCCAGTTGTCCGCCGTGCCGGTTGTCGCCCAGAACACCGTGAACCGGGACTGGATGGCGCGGGGCATGCGCGGGATCGCCGCGCAGGCGGGTGAGGAGTGGAACCCGCCGCCGGAGGTGCCCGAGATGGGCAAGCCCGAGGCGGAGATCACCCACCGGGTCGACGCGGTGGACTTCGTCGAGCAGAAGCGGGCCTCCATGCGGGTGCACGCCAGCCAGATGGCGCCCGACCACTTCCTGCTGGCTCTGCCGGACCCGCTGTTCGCGATGGGGCTGGGCACCGAGTTCTACATCGTCGACCCGCCGCCCAACCCGGCGTCGGCGCCGGAGCTGTTCGAGGAGCTGTTCACCCCGCTGCGCTGACCACTGCGCTGACCACTGCGCTGATCAGCCGGTCCCGGCTCGGGAGTGGTGGCCGGCGAGCGCTGCGGCCAGCTCGGCCCGCAGCCCGTCGGCGGTGGGATCGAGGTCGGCCGCGGCCAGGTGCCGCGCGAGCTGGTCGAGCGCCCACGGCGGCACCAGGTCGCGCCGGGCCAGCGCGGTGAGCGCGCCGAGCAGCGCGACCAGCGCGGCGGTGGCCTCGACCCGGACGGCCCAGGTCAGCACGGTGGCCAGGACCCGGGCCTGGTCGTCGTCCAGCCGGCCTGCGGCCGACCACGCCGTGACCAGCCGGGCGGCCGCCCGGCGCTGGTCGGGGTCGGGGTCGGTCAGGCCGCGGACGAGCTCGACGCACCGGGCGGGCTCGACCGGCTCGCCGGGCGGGACACCGGGCAGGTTCGGCCGGTCGTACGGCGACGGGTGCGGGCGGGTGGGCCCCGATCGGGCGGCTACCAGCCCGTCGTACATCTCCACCTCGGCGATGTGCAGGTCGTCCCGCTCGATCGTCCCGGTGACCAGGTCCAGGGCAGCCGCGGCAACCCGGCCTCCCGCAGCGAGGTCGCTCAGCGAGAGCAGCAGCCGCTCCCGCACCTCGAAGCGGTGGACCTCGACGACCGCCGCCCAGGCCAGGACCCAGGTGATCGCGAGCTCCTCGTCGGCGTCGAACTCGCCCCAATCCGACCACAGGCTCGGCACATCCGCCCAGGTCTCGCGATCCTCGAGGGCGGGACTGGTGAGTCCGCGCAGCAGCCCGATGCACCGGCCCGGTCCGATCGGCGTGCCCGGCGCGCCGTTCACTCCCCGGACCCCTCCTCCGGGCCCAGCAGCGCGGCGGGGTTCGGGGCGACCACCCGGAGCTGGTTCGCGCCGGGCGAGGGCAGGTCGGACGGGTAGGGGATGTGCGTGTGGTTCGCCGCCTGCGGGTTGAAGGCGGGTGAGTTCGGGTTCACCGAGTTCTGCGTGTGCCGGACGCCGTTGCCGTCGAGGTAGTGGCTACCCACGCGCACCCGGTAGATCGGGCCCTTGCCGGCGTTGTCACCGGGTGACCGGGCCGGGTCGGGACCGTGCGCGTGGTAGCGGACCCGCTGCCCGGTCTCCGCATGGGTCCACTCGTAGCGCTGTCCGACCGGGAACTTCGCGTTGGGCGTGAACGGCAGCTGGGTGGCCCCCTTCGGCACCATCGGGGGCCGTCCGGTCAGCCACGTCCTGGCCCCGTCGACGGAGTGCACGGCCTTGTACCCCTTGACCGCGAACTTGCCGCCGGTGGCCGCCCAGCCCAGGAACGGGACCATCGCCGCCGCGGACAGGCTCGCGTTGAGGTAGTCGCCCTCCGCGGCGTACCAGGCGGCGTTCGCGCCGTCGGCGATCTCGCCCACCACCGGCACCAGCCCGATCACGTCGAGCGCGCCGTGCCCCAGGTCGGACCAGAAGCCGCCGTCGTCCTGGGGTGCGGCCTGCGCCTGCTGGCCCCACGGGACGCCGCCGTCGCGGGCCGCGGCGTCGAGCGCGGCCGCGGTGGTGCCGTACTCGCCGGGGTCGAGCCGGCCGTCGCCGTTGTCGGCCCGGTAGCCACCACCTCCGTACCGGGCGTTGACGGCGTTGGCGCAGCGGCGCTGCGCGTCGTCGAAGTCCGCGACCGCGACGTTGACCTGGGAGAGCAGGGCGTCGCTCCGGTCGGCCTGCTCGGCGGTCGGTTCCCCGCCGGCCGCGCCGACCAGGGCGGTGGCGTCGGTCCGCAGCGCGTCGAGCCGCTGCTTGATCGCGCGCAGCTCGGTGGCGTAGCGGCCCAGGATCCGGCCCACCGCGCCGATGTCCTCGCCGACCGAGGCGCTGACCTGGCGGACCGGTCCGGTCGCGGCGAGCAGCTGGCCGGCCTCCGGAGCCAGGTAGCAGGGCGCGAGCTGCTGCCAGGTGCTGTGCACCCGCTCGCCGGTGTCGGCGAAGTCGCCGCCGATGGTGACGAGGCTCTCGGCGTGCCGGGCGAGCGCGTCCGCGTCGCCGTCGATCACCGGGATACCGACCGGGTTGATCATGCTTACCCCCTGTGGAACGACCGCGCCGCACGGTAGCGGCAGTCGGGTGGGTCCGGTGACCGGACGGGCGGATCCGACAGGTTCCCGCCGATCACACCCGGTGCGCGGCAGAGGGGTTCCGCGGGCGGTCGGATCCGTCGGGGTCGAGTCGTACCGTGGCGGCCGTGAACGCACCCGTCGCCGAGCGCCCCCACATGCCCGACTACGGCGTGGACACCCCGGACTGGCAGCCGCTGCCGTGGGCGTGGGCGGCCGCCAAGCTGGAGTCGGGGCGCAACTACTGGGTGGTGACGGCCTCTGCCTCGGCGCGACCGCACGCCCTGCCCGTCTGGGGGGTGTGGGACGAGGCCGAGCAGCGGTTCGCCTTCTCCTGCGGGCCCCGCTCCCGCAAGGCGGCGAACCTCGCCGAGAACCCGCAGATGACGGTGGCCACCGACGACACCGTGGACTGCCTGTCGGTGCAGGGCCGGGCCGCGGGCGTGGGGGAACGGGCGCGCCGGGAGGTCTGGATCGAGCGCTACCTGGCCAAGTACACCCCGCTGGAGCCCGAGCTGAGCGCCGGGTTCCTGCGGGCGAACCTGCTGCTGGAGTTCGTCCCGGAGCGGGCGTACGCGGTGGTGGAGCGGGAGGAGCAGTTCGCCACCCGGGCGACCCGCTGGCGCTGGGGGTGAGCCGCCCGGGACCGGCCAACCCGCACCGCGCCTTCGACGGCGGGTAGAGCTACGATCCCCTGGAGTTCCACCGACCCAGGCAAGGCCAGTGCAGGAGGCACCGTGACTGCCGTCGCCCCCAAGCCGATCGCGACGCGCCCGTACCCGGCGCGTCGCACGGTCAAGGGATCCACGCTGCTGAGGATGCTGCGGACCACGGATCCGAAGGACATCGGGATCCTGTACCTGGTCACCTCGTTCGGCTTCTTCATGGCCGGCGGAGCGATGGCGCTGCTGATCCGCGGCGAGCTCGCGGTGCCGGGCCAGCAGTTCCTGTCCAACGAGCAGTACAACCAGCTGTTCACCATGCACGGCACGATCATGCTGCTGCTGTACGCGACGCCGATCCTGTTCGGGTTCGCGAACTACATCGTGCCGCTGCAGATCGGCGCGCCGGACGTGGCGTTCCCGCGGCTGAACGCGTTCTCCTACTGGTTGTTCCTGTTCGGCGGCCTGACGGTGATGTCGGGGTTCCTGACCCCGGGCGGGGCCGCCGACTTCGGCTGGTTCGCCTACACCCCGCTGTCGGACGCGATCCGGTCGCCGGGGGCCGGGGCCGACCTGTGGATCGTCGGCCTGGCCGTCGGTGGTCTGGGCACGATCCTGGGTGCGGTCAACTTCATCACCACGATCGTCTGCATGCGGGCGCCGGGGATGACGATGTTCCGGATGCCGATCTTCACCTGGAACATCTTCGTGACCGCGCTGCTGGTGCTGATCGCGTTCCCGGTACTGACCGCCGCGCTGTTCGGGCTGCTGGCCGACCGGCACCTGGGCGCGCACGTGTTCGACCCGGCCAACGGCGGGGTGATCCTCTGGCAGCACCTGTTCTGGTTCTTCGGCCACCCCGAGGTCTACATCGTCGCGCTGCCGTTCTTCGGCATCGTCTCGGAGATCTTCCCGGTGTTCTCCCGCAAGCCGCTGTTCGGGTACAAGACGCTGATCTACGCGACGATCGCGATCGCCGCGCTGTCGGTGGCGGTGTGGGCCCACCACATGTACGCGACCGGTGCGGTGCTGCTGGCCTTCTTCTCGTTCACCACGTTCCTGATCGCGGTGCCCACCGGGATCAAGTTCGTGAACTGGATCGGCACCATGTGGAAGGGCAAGCTGACCTTCGAGGCGCCGATGCTGTTCGCGGTCGGCTTCCTGGCCACGTTCCTGTTCGGTGGGCTCACCGGGGTGCTGCTGGCCTCCCCGCCGATCGACTTCCACGTGTCGGACACCTACTTCGTGGTCGCCCACTTCCACTACGTGCTGTTCGGCACGATCGTGTTCGCCACCTTCGCCGGGATCTACTTCTGGTTCCCGAAGATGACCGGCCGCTTCCTGGACGAGACCTGGGGCAAGGTCCACTTCTGGCTGACCTTCATCGGGTTCCACACCACGTTCCTGGTCCAGCACTGGCTGGGCAACGAGGGCATGCCGCGGCGCTACGTGGACTACCTGCCCACCGACGGGTTCTCCACGCTGAACGCGATCTCCTCGATCGGGGCGTTCGTGCTCGGGGCGTCGACCCTGCCCTTCATCTGGAACGTGTTCCGCTCCTACCGGTACGGCCGGGTGGTCACGGTGGACGACCCGTGGGGCTTCGGGAACTCGCTGGAGTGGGCGACCAGCTGCCCGCCGCCGCGGCACAACTTCACCGAGCTGCCCCGGATCCGCTCCGAGCGCCCGGCGTTCGAGCTGCACTACCCGCACCTGGTCGAGCGGTTCCGCAACGAGGCGCACATCAGCAAGTCCGCCGACCCGGGCGAGAAGGCCTCGCAGCTGCTCGGCGGCGAGACCCAACCGAACGAAGACCCGAAGTCGCGGTGACCGCCGGGCGGACCGCGGGCACCAGCGTCCTCATCACCGTCAGCGGGCCGGACCGGCCCGGGGTGAGCTCGGTGCTGTTCGCCGCGCTCACCCGGCACGGGGTCGACCTGGTCGACGTCGAGCAGGTGGTGATCCGCGGGCAGCTGACCCTGGGCGCGCTGGTGGTGGCCCGGCACGACCCGGAGGCCCTGCAGGAGGCCGTCGAGCAGGCCATGGACAGCATCGCCATGGAGGTGCGGACGTCCCTGGTCGACAGCGACGACGCCGATGCCCGGCAGTTGTCCACGCACGCGGTGGTGATCACCGGCCGGCCGATCACCGCCCGGGCCTTCGGCGCGGTGGCCCAGGCGCTGGCCGACGTCGGGGCCAACATCGACGCGATCCGCCGGGTCGCCGACTACCCGGTGACCGGACTGGAGCTGCTGGTCTCCCCGGTGCCCGGCAAGGGCTCGGACCACTACCCGCCGGGCACCCTGCGGGCCCGGCTGGTCGAGGTGGCCCGGACCGCCGGCGTGGACGTCGCGGTGGAGCGCAACGGGCTCGGCCGGCGCAGCAAGCGCCTGATCGTCTTCGACGTCGACTCCACCCTGGTGCAGGGCGAGGTCATCGAGATGCTGGCCGAGCGGGCCGGTGCCGGTGCCGAGGTCCGGGCGGTCACCGAGGCAGCCATGCGCGGCGAGCTGGACTTCGCCCAGTCGCTGCACCGCCGGGTGGCCGCGCTGGCCGGGTTGCCCGAGTCGGTGCTCGCCGAGGTCGGCGCCGAGCTGGAGCTGACCCCGGGGGCGCGCACCACCATCCGCACCCTCAAGCGGCTCGGGTTCCGCTGCGGCGTGGTCTCCGGCGGCTTCACCCGGGTGATCGAGCCGCTGGCCGCGGAGCTCGGCATGGACTTCTGCGCGGCCAACGAGCTGGAGGTCGTCGACGGCCGGCTGACCGGTCGGGTCGTCGGGCCGGTGGTGGACCGGCCGGGCAAGGCCGACGCGCTGCGCCGCTTCGCCGACCGGTTCGGCATCCCGCTGGAGCAGTGCGTGGCCGTCGGCGACGGCGCCAACGACATCGACATGCTGGCCACCGCCGGGCTGGGCATCGCGTTCAACGCCAAGCCCGCACTGCGCGAGGTGGCCGACACCGCGCTGTCGCACCCCTACCTGGACGTCGTGCTGTTCGTGCTCGGCATCACCCGCGACGAGGTCGAGCGGGCCGACGCGGACGAGGGCCTGCTGCGGCGGGTGCCGATCGCGTGAACGCGGGGCACCCGCCGGCGGCCCTCGCCCCGGTCGCCGCCCGTTACCTGGCCGCTCCGGTGACGATCCCGCCCGAGCCCGACGGCGTGGTCCGGGCGATGACCCTGGTGCTGCGCCTGGAGCGCCCGCCGGCCGCGCGGACGTCGGTGCTGGAGGCGGCGGCCGCCGCCGCGCTGGCGCTGTGCCTCGACCCGCGCTCCCAGCCCGACGGCGAGTGGGACGACGCGGTGCGGGTGTGGGTGCAGAGCCGGATCCGCAAGATCGCCCGCCGGGCCCGGGGCGCGCACTGGGCCGCCGTGCAGGACCTGCCCGGCGTCACCTGGTCGGTGGGGGACGCGGAGGTGCGGGCACTGGTGCCCGGTCCGGTCGACGAGGTGCCGCGGACGGTCTCGCGGCTGCAGATCGGGGGCACCGACCTGGAGCCCGACGACCCGGGCCCGCCGCCGTCCGGGGGTCCGGTGATCTGGGTGAACGCCGGGTTGGACATGACGGTGGGCAAGGCCGCGGCCCAGGTCGGGCACGCCTCGATGCTGTACGCCGCGGCGCGCGGGCTGGCCCGGGTGCCCGCCTTCGCCGTGCGGGACGCCGCGGGAGAACGCTGGGCCGCGCTGTGTGCGGGGGTAGCGGCCGGCGGGGCCGTGGCCGTCCGGGACGCCGGGTTCACCGAGGTCGCCCCCGGCTCGATCACCTGCCTGGTCACCGACCCGCCGGCCTGACGCCCTGCGGTCGTGGCGCGGGGATCGTCTGCGTCGTGGTGCTCGGCGGCGGCGATCCGGTGGGCTGGCATGCTCGTCCGGTGACCCGACGCATCGACGGCGCTGAGCGCCGGGCCCGCCTGGCCGTTCGCCACCGGCACGTCGCCGCGGCCCGCACCGATGACGTCGTCGCGATCACCGAGGGGCTGGTCGGCCTGCACTCCAGCGACCCGGTCACGGTCTACCTGTCCGCCGCCGCCCGGATGGTCACCCCCGACCTGGGCGCCGTGGACGCCGCGCTCTACGACCAGCGGAGCCTGCTGCGCCACCACGCGATGCGCCGCACGCTCTGGGTCTTCGGCCACGACACGGCCCGCGCCGCGCACCACGGTGCCACCGTCGCCGTGGCCGCGGTGCAGCGGCGCAACCTGCTGCGGTCGCTGGAGGCGGCCGGGATCGGTGACCCCGCGGGGTGGCTGGACGCCGCCGACGCCGAGGTCGTCGACCTGCTGACCGGGGCCGACCCGCTGACCGCCCGCGAGGTCGGGCTCCGGCTCCCGGAGCTCACCCGGCCGGTGCCGGTGGGCAGCCTCACCAGCCCGACCCTGCAACCGGCGCACACCCGGGTGCTGCTGGTGCTCGGCTTCCAGGGCCGGGTGGTGCGCGCCCAGCCCACCGGCACCTGGATCAACGGCCAGTACCGCTGGGCGTCCGCCCGTTCCTGGTTCCCGGACGGCTTCGACGCCGACGGCGCGGACCCGCGCGCCGCCGCGGCCGAGCTGGCCCGCCGCTGGCTGCGGACCTTCGGCCCGGGCACGCAGACCGACCTGCAGTGGTGGGCGGGCTGGACGGTGGCCACCACGAAGCGGGCGCTGGCCGATGTCGGCGCGGTCGCGGTGGAGCTGGACGAGGGCGTCGGCTTCGTGCTGCCCGACGACGTCGACCCGGTCGGCCCGGTGCCGCCGTCGACGGTGCTGCTCCCGGGGCTCGACCCGTCGACGATGGGCTGGAAGCAGCGCGCCTTCCACCTCGACCCCGAGCACGTGCCCGTCATGTTCGACCGCAACGGCAACGGCGGCCCGGCGATCTGGGTGGACGGCCGGATCGTCGGCGGCTGGACCCAGCGCGGGGACGGCACCATCGCCGTGCACCTGCTCGACGACATCGGCGCCGAGGCGACCACCGCCGTCGAGGCCCAGGCCCACGACCTGGAACGACTCCTCGGCCCGGTCCGCTTCACCACCCGCTTCCCGGCCCCCTTCCAGGCCGCCCTCGCCCACCGCTGAGGGTCGGGAACGACGGTCCGGACCCGGTCAGTCGGTGGGCCCGGGGGCCAGCCGGGCGACCAGCGCGGCGAGCTGGTCGGCGTAGCGGTCGACCAGCTCGGGTGAGCGGCCGTCCGCGCCGAGCAGGCCGCGGGCCAGCTGCGGGTACACCGCGAGGGCGTTGCCCGCGCTCAGCAGGACGAGCGCCAGCACGGCCGGGTCGAACCGGTCGTCGAGCTCGCCGGCCCGCTGGCGCGCGCGGATCTGCTCGACCTCGTGCCGGAGCCGGGCGTTCCGCTCCCGGGCCTCGTCGTCGTCCTGGTCGTCCGCGCCGGTGTCGGCGAGGCCGTCCCAGGCGAGCAGCCGGCCGCCGAGCCGGGGATCGACGCTCGCCCGCACGTAGCGCCGCATCATCTCGCCGACGTCGATGTCGTCCGGCACGGCCTGCGCCTCGTAGGCCCGCCACTGCCGGCCGATCTCCCGGTACAGGCCCTCCTTGCTGTCGAAGTAGTAGGCGATCAGCTGCTGGTTGACCCCCGCGCGGGCGGCGATCCCGGAGACCCGGGCACCGGCGAAGCCCTTCGCCGAGAACTCCTCGATCGCGGCCTCGAGGATGCGCGCCTTGGTCCGCTCGGGATCGCGCCGGCGCTCGTCGGGCCCGGGCGCCCGCCGCGTCCGCCGCCCCGGCGCGGCGGCATCGACAGCCCCCTCGGCGGCCCGGCGGTCTGTGCTCACCTCCGCATTCTGCCAGCTGTCCGACGAGCTTAATCATACATCCGTTTGACAAGATTAT
>DASQMQ010000261.1:0-10307 GCA_035645455.1 Pseudonocardia sp. | reverse complement strand
GTGGCCGAGGCGGTCGGGCCGGCCGAGCAGTTGGCCTGGCGGTGCGGCGCGGCCGGCCAGGACACCCGCACGGTGCCGCTGGGCGAGCTGCGCGAGCAGCTGGCGGCGCTGGCCGTCGACGTCACCGAGCGGCTCGCCGGTGCGGTCCGCCGGCCGGTGGCGGTGGTGCTCTACGCCGCCGACGCCGCCGACACCGCGCTCGGCCGGGACGGCACCGACGCGCTGCGCAAGGTGCTGCGGTTCGGCCCGGAGACCGGCGTGCACGTGCTGGGCTGGTGGCGCGGTGTGCAGCGGCTGCGCGCGCTGCTGTCGATCAGCGCCTCGGTCGACGACCTGGGTGCCTGGGTCGGGCTGGACGTGCAGGGCGCCGAGCTGCAGGGACTGGTCCCGGGCATGCTGATCAGCTGGTCGCCGCGGCCGGGTCGCGGGCTGTTCTTCGACCGGGCCCAGCACGCGGTGCCCGAGGTGGTCATCGTGCCGTCGCTGGAGGAGCCGCCATGACCGGCACCGACCGTCCGGACCTGTCCAAGCGCCCGGGTGCGCCCGGGGCCTACGGTGCCGCGCGCGCCTACAAGGAGGTCGTCGCCGGGATCGCCGAGGCCGCCGAGAAGCTGCGCACCGCCGACCAGGAGCGCGCGGCGGCGCTGGCCGTCGACCTGGTGGGGCTGGAGCGGACCATGATGCGGGCCGGTGAGCGGGCCGCGCTCACCCGGCTCGGGGTGGAGCTGAGCTGGGAGGACGCCCTGGAGGCGCTGTGGGTGGAGTCCTGGATGCAGCTGCGCCCGCGGCCCGGCCCGGCGCCCGGCGCCGATCCGGCCCGGCTCGACGAGCTGGACGCCGAGGTGCAGCTGCGCCGGGAGGAACTGCTGGCCGCGGTGCGCCGGCGCCGGTTCGGCTTCGGCCGCGGTCCCGGCTGACCCGGCGGGCGCTCAGAGCTCGTCGGCGTCGGCGTCGTCGCGGGCCAGGAAGCTGGCGACGCGCTCCACGGCGTCCTCGAACTGGGGGTTGAGGTCGACGAACGCGCGCAGCCGGTCGGCCAGCCACTCCACGCTCAGCTGCTCCTCGCCGCGCCGCTCGACGAGCTCCTCGATGCCCCGGTCGGTGAAGTACACGGGGCCAGGCTAGCGAGCCGGGGTCGTGCGCGGGAGTTCGTCCTGCGCGGGCCTCTCGCGTCACCCCGACGGTGATCGAGTAGGAGCCGATCGCGTAGCGCGACCTCACCCAGGGGTGTTTCGGCCCGGCTCCGGCGAGTCGGCGGGGACGGCCGCGGCCCCCGTCCGGAACGGACGGGGGCCGCGGCGCGCGGACGGCGACCTCAGTCGGCGAACGCCGCCTCGATGATGGCGGCCTGCTCGACCTCGTGCACCTTCGACGACCCGGCCGCCGGGGCGGCCATCCGCCGGCGGCTGACCCGGCGCATGCCGACCAGCCGGGGCAGCTTCTCCGGCAGCTCCAGGCCCAGGAACGGCCAGGCGCCCTGGTTGGCCGGCTCCTCCTGCACCCAGCGCACCTGCTCGACGTTCGGGTACCGGTCGAGCACCGAGCCGAGCTGGCGCTCGGGCACCGGGTAGAGCTGCTCCAGCCGGACGATCGCGGTGTCGGTGACCTCGCGCTTCTCCCGAGCCGCCAGCAGCTCGTAGTAGATCTTCCCCGTGCACAGCAGCAGCTTGCGGACCTCGGTGGCGCCGCCGTCGGCGTCGCGGTGGCGCGGGTCGTCGATCACCGGGCGGAACCGGCCGCCGGTGAAGTCGGCCACCGGGCTGACCACGGCCCGGTTGCGCAGCATCGACTTCGGGGTGAACACCACCAGCGGGCGCTGGATGCCGTCCAGGGCGTGCCGGCGCAGCAGGTGGAAGTAGTTCGCCGGCTCGGTCGGGTAGGCGACGGTCATCGAGCCCTCCGCGCACAGCGTGAGGAACCGCTCGATCCGGCCCGAGGAGTGGTCCGGCCCCTGGCCCTCCATGCCGTGCGGCAGCAGCAGTGCCACGTCGGAGGTCTGGCCCCACTTGGCCTCACCGGAGGAGATGAACTCGTCGATGATCGGCTGGGCGCCGTTGACGAAGTCGCCGAACTGGGCCTCCCAGGCGACGAACGCGTTCGGGTTGGCCACCGAGTAGCCGTACTCGAACCCGACCGCGGCGAACTCCGAGAGCGCCGAGTCGTAGGGCAGGAACCGCTCCTGGTTCTCCGACAGGTTGCGCAGCGGGTAGTACTCCTCGCCGGTCCGGCGGTCGATCACCACCGAGTGCCGCTGCACGAACGTGCCGCGCCGGGTGTCCTGCCCGGACAGCCGGACCAGCTTGCCGTCCATCAGCAGCGAGCCCAGCGCGAGCAGCTCGCCGAACGCCCAGTCCACGCCGCCCTCGCGGGACATCGTGTACCGGCGCTGCAGCACCGGCTTGACCCGCGGGTGCACGGTGAAGCCCTCGGGCAGCTCGACGTGCGCGTCGCCGATCCGGTGCAGGACCTCCAGCGGGACCGAGGTGTCCAGGTCCGCCGGGACCGACTGCTCGTGCTCGACCGAGGGGCTGACCCTGGCCGGGGTCTTCTCCAGCTCGCGGACCTCGTTGAACACGTGCTCGAGCTGGTTGGAGAAGTCCTTGAGCGCGTCCTCGGCCTCCTCCATCGAGATGTCCCCGCGGCCGATCAGCGACTCGGTGTAGATCTTGCGGACGCTGCGCTTGGCGTCGATCACGTCGTACATCGAGGGCTGGGTCATCGACGGGTCGTCGCCCTCGTTGTGCCCGCGCCGCCGGTAGCAGATCATGTCGATCACGACGTCGTTGTGCCAGCGCTCGCGGTACTCCACGGCCAGCTTGGCCACCCAGACGCAGGCCTCCGGGTCGTCGCCGTTCACGTGGAAGACCGGGGCGCCGATCATCTTGGCCACGTCGGTGCAGTACTGCGAGCTGCGCGAGTGCTCGGGCGCGGTGGTGAAGCCGACCTGGTTGTTGACCACGACGTGCACCGTGCCGCCGGTGCGGTAGCCGCGCAGCAGCGCCAGGTTCAGCGTCTCGGCCACCACGCCCTGCCCGGCGAACGCGGCGTCGCCGTGCAGCATCAGCGGCAGCACCGTGTAGCCGTGGTCGTGGCCCTTGTCCAGCAGGTCCTGCTTGGCCCGGACGATGCCCTCCAGCACCGGGTCCACGGCCTCCAGGTGCGACGGGTTGGACGCCAGCGACACCACGGTCTCGCCGTCGCCGAACATCCGGAAGTACTTGCCCTCCGCGCCCAGGTGGTACTTGACGTCGCCGGAGCCGTGCGCCTGGCCGGGGTCGAGGTTGCCCTCGAACTCGCGGAAGATCTGGCTGATCGGCTTGCCGACGATGTTGGCCAGCACGTTGAGCCGGCCGCGGTGCGGCATGCCGATGACGACCTCGTCGAGCTCGTGCTCGGCCGCCTTGTCCAGCACCGCGTCCAGCAGCGGGATGACGGTCTCGCCGCCCTCCAGCGAGAACCGCTTCTGCCCGACGTACTTGGTCTGCAGGAAGGTCTCGAACGCCTCGGCCGCGTTGAGCTTGCTCAGCACGTACTTCTGCTCGGCCGGGTTGGGCTTCTGGTGCGGCACCTCGATCCGCTCCTGCAGCCAGTCGCGCTGGGCCGGGTCGGCGATGTGCATGTACTCGGTGCCGATGGTCCGGCAGTAGGAGTCGCGCAGCAGGCCCAGCACGTCGCGGAGCTTCATCCGCTCCTTGCCGCCGAACCCGCCGACGGCGAACTCGCGGTCGAGGTCCCACAGGGTGAGCCCGTGCGACAGCACGTCCAGGTCGGGGTGGCGGCGCTGGCGGTAGTTCAGCGGGTCGGTGTCGGCCATCAGGTGCCCGCGGGTGCGGTAGGCGTCGATCAGCTCGATCACCCGGGCGGTCTTGTCGACCGCGCCCTCGGGGATGTCCTGCACCCAGCGGATGGGCTCGTAGGGCACCCGCAGCGAGCGGAAGATGCCGTCGTAGAACTCGTCCTCGCCGAGCAGCAGCGCGTGCACCCGGCGCAGGAAGTCGCCGGACTCCGCACCCTGGATGATCCGGTGGTCGTAGGTCGAGGTCAGTGTGATGATCTTGCTGATGCCCAGCTCGGCCAGCCGGGTCTCGCTGGCGCCCTGGAACTCCGCCGGGTACTCCATCGCGCCGACCCCGACGATCGTGCCCTGGCCCTGCATCAGCCGCGGCACCGAGTGGTTGGTGCCCAGCGTGCCCGGATTGGTCAGGCTGATCGTGGTGCCGGCGAAGTCCTCGGCCTGCAGGGCGCCGTTGCGGGCCTTGCGCACGATGTCCTCGTAGGCCGACCAGAACTGGGCGAAGTTCATCGCCTCGCAGCCCTTGATCGACACCACCACCAGCGAGCGCTGGCCGTTCTTGCCGGGCAGGTCGATGGCCAGGCCCAGGTTGACGTGCTCGGGCTGGACCACGGTCGGCTTGCCGTCGGTCTCCACGAAGTGCCGGTTCATCACCGGGAAGTCGGCCAGCGCCTTGACCACCGCGAAGCCGATCAGGTGGGTGAAGGAGATCTTTCCGCCGCGGGTCCGCTTGAGCTGGTTGTTGATCACCACCCGGTTGTCGCCGAGCAGCTTCGCCGGCACCGCCCGGACGCTGGTGGCGGTGGGCACGCTCAGCGAGGCGTTCATGTTCTTGACCACCGCGCCGGCCGCGCCGCGCAACGGCGACACCGAGGCCTCGGAGCCCGCGGAGGCCGGGCGGGCGGCCTGCGAGGTGCTGCCGGCGGCGGGCTTGGCCGGCCGGCCGCCGGAGCGGGTCTTCGCGCCGCTCGGGGCGGCGGTCGTCGGTTCCGAACGGTCCGTGCCGCTCTCCGGCATCGCCTCCCGGTCGGCCACCCGGCGGCGCTCGGTGGGCTCGGCCCGCTCGGCGGTCGGGGTGGGCGCCGGAGCGATGGTCCGGGCCCGGCCGTTGCTCGCCGACCGGTCGGCACCGGCGGCGTCACCGGCGTCACCGGCGTCGTCGGTGGCCTTCCCGGTGGCCTTCTCCGTGCTCTTCACGGTGCTCTTCCCGGTGTCCTTCTCCGCGTTCTTGTCTGCGTTCTTCTCTGCGTCCTTCTGTGCGTTCTTCGCCGCGTCGCGCGGGGGGTCGACGGTGGCCGAGTCGGAGCCGCCGTCACCCTCCCGGTCCGCGCCGGCCCCGCCGTCACCGTCGGCGTCGGTCGGGCGGTAGTCGGCGAAGAACTCGTGCCAGGCCGGGTCGACCGACTTCGGGTCGTCGAGGAAGCGCTGGTACATCTCCTCGACGAGCCACTCGTTGGGGCCGAACTGGCCGGCAGGGCTGGAGGTACTGCTGCTGGACACGCTGAGGACCGCCTTGATCGGATCGCATCGTCATCTCCGAGGACTCCGAACCAGGTTAGTCCTCCGGGCAGCAGGCGCATACCGCACGCCGGGCTGCCGCGCCAGCCCGCGGACGGTCGCCCGTCGCGGGCCGGGCCGACCGGATCACCCGGTGCTGGCCTCCGGGCGCAGCCCGGGGCCGTCCACCACGGCGGTCCGCACGGCGGTCGTGCTGATCACCGTGCCGGCCGGTAGGCCGCACCGGGAGACCGTGCGCAGGGTGTCGCGCTCGCCGGCGAACTGCCCGTCCGCCGGGTCGACCATGAGCTCGGTGCGGGTGCGCCCGGCGTCGTGCACCAGGGCCAGGCACTCCTGCCCGTCCAGGTTCGCCGCCCGCCCGACGCGCACGTCGGGCAGTCCGGTCACGACCTTGTAGAGGGCTCCGCGCAGCGGCGCCGGGACCAGCCCGGTGCGCAGCGCGGTCACCGCCGCCGCGAACGGCCCGAACCAGGCGCCCGGGTTGTCCTCCAGCAGCATCGCCAGCAGCCGCTGCGGGTCGACCGGCAGCCGGGCGAAGAACTCCGGGGTCGGCGCCTTCCAGCTGCCCCGCGGCACCGCGTCGGCGCTCACGCAGCGTGCCTCCGGCTCCGGGTCGAGGTCCAGGTCGTCGGCCGGCGAGCCGGTGTCGAACTGGCCGTGCCGGGCGGCGAACCGGCCGACCGGGGCCACGTCGCGCAGGTCGAAGCCGTCCGCGCGGGCGGCCTCGGCCGAGCCGGTGAGCCAGCGCTGGGCGCCGGTCAGCTCGCGGACCAGCAGCCACTCCCGGTCCGACCGGCGCGGCACCCACATCCGCAGGCGGTGCTCGGTCAGGTGCTGGTGCGGCCCGAAGGTGCCCAGCCACCAGGCGTGCGTGTCGACGAACCGGTACTGATCTGGCCTCGCCGGTCGGTCCGACACGGCGAGAGCGAGGTCGAGCAACGGGGCGCTCCTGCGATCGGGGGCGGGTTGTCGGGTCCGAGTGTGAGCGGTCACGCTCCGTCAACGACAACGGGGCCCGTCGTCACCCGATCGCCGAGCCGGCGGCGGGTCGCGGCGGGTCGCGGCGGGTCACAGCCACTCGCGCACCTGTTCGATGACCTTCGCCGGGTCCTTGCTCACCGGGTTGATGTGCAGGTGCGTCACCCCGACCTCGCGCAGTGCGGCGATCCGCTCCTTGACGAACGCCGGCGGGCCGATCAACGAGGTCCGCTCCAGGTAGCTGTCCGGCAGGGCCGCGGCCGCCTCCTCCTTGCGACCGTCCAGGTAGAGGTCCTGGATCAGCTTCGCCTCGTCCGGGTAGCCCTGGCGCTCGAACACGGTGTTGTAGAAGTTGCGCCCGCGCGCGCCCATGCCGCCGATGTAGAGCGCGGCGATGCCCCGGACCATCGCCCGGGCCGGTTCGAACATCTCCTCCTCCAGGGCCAGCACCCCGCCGCCGGTGATCTGCAGCGGGCCCAGCCCGGGGGAGCGCTTGGCCCGCCCGGCCGCCAGCGCCGGGCCGAAGACCTCGGTCATCCGCTCGGGCAGCACCGCGAACGGCAGCCAGCCGTCGGCCACCTCGGCGGTCATCTCCAGGTTCTTGTCGCCCAGCGCGGCCACCCAGATCGGGATGTCGGCCCGCAGCGGGTGGTTGATGATCTTCAGCGGCTTGCCCAGCCCGGTGCCCCGGTCGGCCGGCAGCGGGATCGTGTAGATGCCCTCGTGCTGCACCTTCTCCCGGCGCCACACCTGCCGGCAGATGTCGATGATCTCCCGGGTGCGGGCCACCGGCTTGTCGTAGGGCACCCCGTGGAAGCCCTCGATCACCTGCGGCCCGGACGCGCCGAGCCCGAGGATGGCCCGACCGCCGGACAGCGAGTCCAGCCCGGCCGCGGTCATCGCGGTGAGCGTCGGGGTGCGGCTGTAGAGCGGCAGGATCCCGGAGCCGATCTGCACCCGTTCGGTGCGCGCGGCCAGGAAGCCCATCAGCGACACCGCGTCGAAGCTGTAGGCCTCCGGCACCCAGACCACGTCCAGGCCGGCCCGCTCCATCTCCACCACCTTGTCGACGCCGGCCGTGGGGTCCTGGCTGTACGGGAGCATCGTCGACAGCAGCATCCTGCGGGTGTAACGCAGTGGTGATCGGCCGGTCAAGGCTGACCGGGTTTTCCGCCGGGCGCGTCACAGCCGAGCCGCCATCGCAAGGAACCTTGTTCAAGGTTTCTTGCGCAAGGTATCTTGACCCGCATGACCGAGGATCTCCCCGGCCGGGTGACCGACCCGCGGGCGCTGCGGGCGCTGTCCCACCCCACCCGGTGGAAGCTGATGGACCTGCTGGGCTTGGAGGCGACCGCCACCGCGACCCGCTGCGCCGAGGTCACCGGGGAGAGCGTGGCCAGCTGCTCCTACCACCTCGGGATGCTGGCCAAGTACGGCTTCGTCGAGCAGGCCGAGGGCGGCCGCGGCCGGGAGCGGCCGTGGCGCCGGTCCAGCCGCCACCTCAGCGTGAGCAGCGACGGGCTGGAGCCGGAGGCGGCGATGGCTGCCGAGGCCGTCAGCGAGGTGTTCCTCGACCACGAGCTCGGCCGGATGCGGGAGTTCCTGCGCCGCCGGGACCGCGAGCCCGAGCCGTGGCAGCGCGCCACGATCATCCGCGGGCGCACCCCCTACCTCACCCCGGACGAGCTGCTCGCCGTGCAGGACGAGGTCGATGCCCTGCTGGCCCGCTACGACGACCGCATCGACGACCCGGCCGCCCGCCCGGCCGACGCCCGCCCGGTGCGGATCTTCTCGGCGAGCTACCTGCCGCTGCCCCGGCCGGCCGACGGGTCGGCCGCCGCCGAGGGCGCCCCTGTCCAGCAGGCGGATCCGGAGGAGTCGTGATGGACGACCGGTACGCGCACCTGGCGCACGCCCGCCGGGTCGAGCTGGAGCGCGCCGCGGCCGACGCCCGGCTGCGGCGGGCCTGCCGCAGCCCCGCCCGCGGTGCCTCGCCGCTGCTGCGCGTCTACGCCCGGCTGTGGTGGGCGAGCCGGCCGCGGGTCGGGGCCTGGGGTCCACCACCGTCGGCGGTCGACGGGCCGTTCCCCGGGTGATCAGCGCTCGGCCCGCCCGGCCCGACCGCCCGGGTGGACGTGAGCGGGCCCGGCCGCGGTGCGACCCCGCTCCGGTCCACCTCGCGCCCGCCTAGGGTTCGCGGGGTGCGATTCTCGGTGGTGCCGGCCGCGTACGTGCTGTTGCTGAGGGCGGGTGACCGGGGCGACGAGGTGCTGCTGCAGCTGCGGCGCGGCACCGGATTCATGGACGGCCACTGGGCGGCCGGCGCGGCCGGGCACGTCGAGGAGGGCGAGTCGGTGTTCGCCGCCGCGTGCCGGGAGGCGGCCGAGGAGCTCGGCGTGGTCGTTGAGCCGGATGCGCTCACCCCGGTCACGGTCATGCACCGCACCCGGAGCAACCACTCGCCGATCGACGAGCGGGTGGACTTCTTCTTCACCGTCCGGCGCTGGTCCGGACGAGCGGTCGGCGCGGAACCGGCCAGGATCGCCGGACTGGGTTGGTACGCCCTCGACGACCTGCCCGAACCGGTCGTCCCGCACGAGCGGATCGTGCTCGACGGCCTGCGCGCGGGGACGCTGCCGGCGGTCGTCGCGCACGGCTTCTGACCCGCCGGGCGGACCGGCGACGCGGCGGACGCGGCCCCGCCGCGTGGACTGCCCCCCGCTACGTCGCCCGACCCCCGCGCGGGTTGCTGACCAGCTCCGGAGCTGCGTGACCAGGCGAAGGGTCGCCGCCCGGCTCGGCCGAACGGACGCCGGTGGCCCCGGCCGACCCGCGGCGGGCCCGCCTGGTTACGGTGGCTGCCCCCACCTTCGTGTCGCCGGCCGTCCCCGGCACCGACCGCTCGGAGTCCGCCATGAACTCTCCCCTGCCGGCCCCGCGGATGCGGGCGGCCGCACGCCGGGTCAAGGCCGGCGGTGAACGGTTCCTCGGGGGTGTCCTGCCCGGGGCGACCGCGCGCCGGCTGCAGGCCCGCGCGTTCGCCGACGAGTGGGCCGCGGCCAACCTCGACGCCCGCCAGTCGACCGGGCCGCTGTGGGTGGTGCTGGGCGACTCGGTCAGCCAGGGGATCGGCGCCACCACCCGGGAGACCGGCTACGTCGGGGTCATGCACGAGATGCTGCGCCGCCGCGACGCCTGGCGGGTCATCAACCTGTCCAAGGCCGACGCCGGCGTGCTCGACGTGCTGGCCCGCCAGCTGCCCGAGCTGAACTCGCTGATCGCCGGCGGGGAGCACGTCGCGCTGGTCACCTGCATCATCGGCGCCGAGGACCTGGCCCGGCGCACCCCCGGCCTGGACACCGCGCTGCGCCAGGTGGTCGCGGCGCTGCCGGTCGGCTCGGTGGTCGGCCTGCTGCCGCACGGCCCGCGGTCGGCCGGGGCGCTGAACTCGGTGATCCGCGAGGAGTCCGAGCGGCACGCGATGCGCATCGCGGTGCTGCCGCCGCGGCTGCCCAGCCCGCTGCGCGGGCGCGACGTGCGCGGGCTGAACGACGTGGGCCACGCCGCCTGGGCGCGCGCCGTGCTGGCCGCCGCGGACGGGCCGACCGCGGTCGCCGCCCCGGCCACCGACCCGACGCTGCCGGTGGTCCGGCCGGTCGACCACTCGCCGCCCACCGACCCGTCGCTGCCGGTCGTGCCGCCGCTGGACGACGCCACCCGCACCGAGCCGGCCATGCCGGTCCCGGCCGAGGCGGCCGTGATCGTCGAGGAGGCGCCGCTCGGGACGTCGGCGGCGGACGAGCCCGTCGAGGCCCGCGCCGACGAGACCGTCATCGAGGCGGCGCCCGTTGCCGACGAGCTCATCGACCCGGTCGACCCGGTCGATCCGGCTGACCCCGCTGATCCGGCTGACCCCGCTGATCCGGCTGACCCCGCTGATCCGGCTGACCCCGCTGATCCGGTCGACCCGGCTGATCCGGCCGACCCCGCTGATCCGGTCGATGCCCTCGACGCTGTC
>DASQMQ010000260.1:0-3678 GCA_035645455.1 Pseudonocardia sp. | reverse complement strand
CGCGCAGCGTGACGGCGCCGACCAGGCACCGGCCGGCGTCGACGACCGGCAGGGTGTAGACGGTCTCGGCCTGGTGGCCCGTGCGCCGCACCACCTCCAGCGCGGTGGCGACGGTCCCACCGGCCGGGACGGCGACGGTCTCCGGCGACATCAGCCGTCCCACCGACCCGTCGGGGTAGCCGAGCAGCGCCGCGGTCATCCGGCGCTCCGCCGCGCTCAGCCCGGCGAGGACGCGCTTGACCACCTTGGCCGGCGCCTCGCCGAGCATGCGGGCCCGGTCGTCGGGGTCCATCTCCTCGACGAGTTCGGCGAAGGCCTCGTCGCGCAGCCCGGCCAGCAGCTCCTGCTGGTCGGGCGGGTCCAGCTCCTCGAACACCGCCAGCGCCCGGCCCTTGGGCAGCAGGCGGAACGGCACGCCGGCCGCGGTCGGCGTCATCCGGGCCAGCTCGTCGGCGATCACGTGCACGGGCTGGCCGTCCAGCCAGGCCCGCACCGCCGCGATGTCGTTGAGATCGACCAGCTCGGCGAGTCGCACACCGCCATGATCCGGGCCCGGCCGTGAGGACCGGGTACCGCAGGGCCGGGTCGGCGCCGCCGGGGATCACGCCCCGGCGGCCGCGGCGGTGGTGCGGCCCCGCGGCTCAGACCACCTGCCGGTCCCGCCCCTCCCAGAACGGCTTGCGCAGGTCCTTCTTAAGGATCTTGCCGGTGGGGTTGCGCGGCAGCTCGTCGACGACGTCGACCGATCGCGGTGCCTTGAACCCGGCCAGGTGCTCGCGCGCGTGGGCGATCAGCGCCTCCGGGTCGACCTGCTGGCCGGGGGCGGCGACCACGACGGCCTTGGGCACCTCGCCCCAGCGGTCGTCCGGCACCCCGATCACCGCGACGTCGGCGACCGCGGGGTGCTCGGCGAGCACCCGCTCGATCTCGGCCGGGTAGATGTTCTCGCCCCCGGAGATGATCATGTCCTTGATCCGGTCGGTGACGTAGACGTAGCCGTCGGCGTCCATGTGCCCGCCGTCGCCCGAGCGCAGCCAGCCGTCCTCGGTGACGGCCGCGGCGGTGGCGTCGGGCCTGCCCCAGTAGCCGCCCATCAGCTGCTCGGTGCGCACCCAGATCTCGCCGGGCTCCCCGGTCGGCACCGGCTCGCCGGTGGCCGGGTCGCGGATCTCGATCTCGACGCCGTGGATCGGGGTGCCCGCGGAGACCAGCCGGTGCGCGACGGCCGGGTCGTCGTGGTCCTCGGGGCCGAGCGAGCTGACCACGCCGGTCGCCTCGGTCATCCCGTAGACCTGGTGCATCACCCCGGGGAACAGCTTCAGGCAGGCGCGCATCACCGGCAGCGGCATCGGCGAGGCGCCGTAGGACAGCGAGCGCAGCGCCGAGTAGTCGCGGTCGGCGGCCCCGGGCACCTGCGTCATGACCGCCATCAGCGCCGGGACCAGGAACGTGTGGGTGATCCGGTCGCGCTCCAGCATCTCCAGCACCGCGCCCGGGTCGGGCAGCCGCAGCATCAGGATGTGCGCGCCGGTGGCCACCGCGAGCAGCGCGTAGCTGGTGCCGCCGACGTGGAACAGCGGCATCGCCACCTGCACCCTGGCGTTGTCGTCCAGCTCGAAGTCGACCATCACGTTGCGGGCGTGCGCGAGCATCCCGCGGTGGGTCAGCATGGCGCCCTTCGGGAAACCGGTGGTCCCGGACGTGTAGAGCTGCACGAAGCAGTCCTCGGGTGCGGCCCCGTGCACCTCGGTGTCCGGCTCGTGGGCGGCGAGCCAGGCCTCGTACTCGTCGGCCTCCCCGCCCACGTGGATGACCTTCTCCACGGCGGGGATCTTGTCGCGCAGCTGCGCCACGGCCCCGGCGAACTCCGGGCCGACGAACAGGATCCGGGCCTGCGCGTCGTTGATCACGTAGACGATCTCCGGCGGGGCCAGCCGGAAGTTGACCACCGCGTTGGTGGTGCCGATCTGCGCGCCGGCCAGGGTCAGCTCCAGGCAGGACGGGTGGTTGAGGTCGAGCACGGCGATCCGGTCACCGGGTCGCAGGCCCTCCGCGCGCAGCGCGGCCGCCACCCGCCGCACCCGCTGCGCGACCTCGGCCCAGGACCGGGTCGTGCCCTCGAAGGTCACCGCGGGCGCGTCCGGGCGCTCGGACTCCCAGCGGGCCAGGATCGTGGTGTAGTCGGTGAGCGCAGCGGTCATCGGTGGCTCCTTCGGTGGGTCCGGCGGGGGCGGTCTCGCGTGGCCCGGCAGGCAGAGCTTGGTGGGCGCGGGGGCGGCTGTCCAGGGTCCGGTCTGTCGGTCAGTCCGCTCGGGTCGTGCCCCGCGGCGGTAGGACCTGTTCACCCGGACGCCGTGCCGGCGTGGGCGAACGGCCTCGTCGGTGGCCTAGAACCGCGCCGGCTGCCCCTGACCGACCTCGTGGCGGGGTGTTGGCCCGGCGTTCGCCCCGGCGTCGGGCCCGGGCCGCCCGGGTGCAGGACGGTGCCGGGGTGCGCATCGCGATCGTCACCGAGAGCTTCCTGCCCGTGGTCAACGGGGTCACGAACTCCGTGCTGCGGGTCGTCGAGCACCTCACCGCGGGCGGCCACGCCGTGCTGGTGATCGCCCCCGGCACCGACGGCCCGACCAGCTACGCCGGTGCTCCGGTGGTGCGGGTGCCCGCGGTGGACCTGCCGGTGGTGTCCTCGATGCCGGTCGGGGTGCCGAGCCGGCGGGTGCTCACCGCGCTGCGCGGCTTCGCCCCGGACGTGGTGCACCTGGCCGCCCCGTTCGTCGTCGGCTACCGGGGGCTGGTGGCCGCCCGCCGCCTCGGCGTCCCGACGGTCGCGGTCTTCCAGACCGACGTGGCCGGCTTCGCCGCGTCCTACGGGCTCGGGCTGACCGCCCGCGCGGCCTGGCGGTGGACCTGCCGGCTGCACGGCCAGGCCGACCGCACGCTCAGCCCGTCGAGCTGGTCGACCGCGGCGCTGCGGGCGCGCGGGGTGCCGCGGGTGCACCAGTGGGCCCGCGGTGTCGACACCCGCCGGTTCACCCCCGACCGGCGCGACGCCGGGCTGCGCGCCGAGCTCGCCCCCGGCGGGGAGGTGCTCGTCGGCTACGTCGGGCGGCTGGCCCCGGAGAAGGAGGTCGAGCGCCTCGCCGCGGTGCACGACCTGCCCGGCACCCGGCTGGTCGTGGTGGGCAGCGGGCCCAGCGAGGAGCGCCTGCGCGCGGCCCTGCCCGGCGCGGCGTTCCTCGGCTTCCGCGGCGGCGACGACCTCGCCCGGCTCTACGCCTCGCTCGACGTCTTCGTGCACACCGGCCGGTCGGAGACGTTCTGCCAGGCCGTGCAGGAGGCGCTGGCGTCCGGGCTGCCGGTCGTCGCGCCGGACGCCGGCGGCCCCCGCGACCTGGTGCAACCGGGACGCACCGGCTACCTGGTGCCCCCGCCGGGCGCGGTGCCCGCGGCCGAGGCGGACGCGCGGTTGCGGGCGGCCGTCCGGGCGCTGGTCGCCCCGGAGCTGCGCGCCCGGTTCGGCGCGGCCGCCCGCCGCTCGGTGGAGCACCGCACCTGGTCCCGGGTCGGCGACGAGCTGCTCGGGCACTACGCCGAGGTGATCGCGGTCAGCGCCGCGGCCTGACCCGCGCCGGTCCACCGGCCCGAGGGGCTCGGCGGGCTCACCCACCCCTTCATGCC
>DASQMQ010000259.1:0-5890 GCA_035645455.1 Pseudonocardia sp. | reverse complement strand
GCGGACGCGAAGGCCGTCGCCGCGCAGGCCGAACCGGACCTGCAGGTCTCGCCCGAGGTGCTGACCGGGATGCCGGTCGGGGTGCTGACCGAGCAGGCCCGCGGCGCGCAGCTGCTGGTGCTCGGCACCCGCGGGCTGGGCGGGCTGGCCGGCCTGCTGGTCGGGTCGGTCGCCGTCGGGCTCGCCGCGCACGCGGCCTGCCCGGTCGTGGTGGTCCGCGGCGAGGTCCGCGAGGGCCGCTCCGAGCTGCCGGTCGTGGTCGGTGTGGACGGCTCGCCGACCAGCGAGGCCGCCGTGGCGTTCGCCTTCGACGCCGCCGCGGGCCGCGGGGTGCCGCTGGTCGCCGTGCACACCTGGGCGCAGACCGCCTTCGACGCCGAGGTGGCGGCGATGATCGACTGGGACGCCGTCGCCCGCGACGAGCAGGAGGTGCTGGCCGGGCGGCTCGCCGGCTGGGGCCAGAAGTACCCCGACGTCGAGGTGCGCCCGGTCGTGGCCCGGGACGGCGCCGCGCACGCCCTGGTCGAGCAGTCGCGCACCGCGCAGCTGGTCGTGGTGGGTTCCCGGGGCCGGGGCAACGCCGCCGGTCTGCTGCTCGGCTCGGTCAGCCACGGCGTGCTGCACCGCAGCCGGTGCCCGGTCGCCGTCGTCCGCCCGGACGCCGTGGCGGGGGAGTGAGTGCGGCCCGCTCCACCCGGCAGGTCGGCCGTCCGACCGGACGGTCCCGGGGCCGGACGAGCAACCCGGTCACCCGCTCGGCCCAGGCGCGGTGACAGCGCGGATGCGGCGCCGGCGGATCGACCCGGTTCGGCACCGATCTGCCCTGGCACCTCGGCCGGGTGCGGCTAGAATCGGGCCCCCGCGATGACCCTCGGTCGCCGCCGGCGGGGGCCGCCACCCGGCGCGAGGTGCGGATCACCGCTGCCCCGCAGCGCGACACCCTCGGGGTGGAGGTGTGCGATGACGGACGACCGGGCCGTCGTCACCCTTCGCGTCCTGGGCGGCTTCGACGCCGCGGTGCGCGGCCGCGCGGTCCCGCTCGGCGGCCCGCGGCAGCGGGCCGTGCTGGCCCGGGTGCTCGTCGGCGGCGGCACCGCGGTGCCGGTCGACAGCATCGTCACCGACGTGTGGGGCGGGCACGCGCCGAGCTCGACCGTCGCCTCGGTGCACGCCTACGTGTCCCGGTTGCGCCGGGTGCTCGGCGAGCGGGCCGTCGTCCGCCGCGGCGGTGGCTACGTGATCGACCGAGCGGTCCTGGACGTCGACGCGGACTGCTTCGTCGACGAGGTGGGCCGGGGTCGGCAGGCGTTCGGCCGGGGCGCCGACGAGCAGGCCGTCGACCTGCTGGGGACCGCGCTGGCCCGGTGGTCGAGTTCCCGCGCCTTCGGTGAGCTGGGCGACCTCGCCTTCGTGGCGGCCGAGGCGACGCGGCTGGAGGACCTGCGGCTGGTGGCGGCCGAGGCGCTCGCCGACTCCTGCCTGCGGCTGGGCCGCGGGGGTGAGGTCGTCGAACTGCTGGAGGACCTGGTCCGGGGTGATCCGCTGCGCGAGCCGCTGGTCGCCCGGTTGGTGCGGGCGCTGGCCGCGGCCGGCCGGCAGGCCGCCGCGCTGGCGACCTACGACCGCTGCCGGCGCGCCCTGGCCGATCACCTCGGGGTCGACCCCGGCTCCGCGCTGCGCGAGGTGCACGCCGCGGTGCTGGGCCGCTCCGCCGCCGGCGGGCCGGGCGGTGCCGACCTCCCGGTCCGGCTGCCCCCGCGCAACCGGTCCTTCGTCGGCCGGGAGGACCTGCTCGACCGGATCGGCCGCGATCTCGACGCCGACCACCACCAACCCCGGGCCGTCGCGCTGTGCGGGCTGGCCGGGGTCGGCAAGACCGAGACCGCCGCCGAACTCGTGCACCGCAGGCGCCGGCCCGGCCGGCTGGCGTGGTGGATCCCGGCCGCCGATCCGGCCACCACCGCCGCCGGCCTGGCCGACCTCGCCGCGGCGCTCGGCGTCGACCGCCGGGGTCGCGACGAGGAGAGCTGGACGGCCCTCTGGGACGCGCTGGACCGCCGACCGGGGTGGACCCTGGTGTTCGACAACGCCGACGAGCCCGACCTGCTGAAGCCGCTGCTGCCGGCCGCGCGCCACGGCGACATCGTCATCACCTCGCGCAACCCGGCGTGGCGGGAGCTGGCCCGGCCCGTCGCGGTGCCGCCGCTGACCCGGGCCGAGGCCACGACCTACGTCGGGCAGCGCACCGGCGACGACGACCCCACCGGCGCGGCGACGCTCTCCGAGCTGCTGGGTGACCTCCCGCTCGCACTCGGCCAGGCGTGCGCGTTCATCGAGCAGGCCGGCATGACCGTGCACGACTACGTCGGGCTCTTCCGCCGCCACCGCGCGGCCCTGCTGATGCGCGCGACGGGTGGCGGCCACACCGTGGCGACGACGTGGGGGCTCGCCTTCGATCGGCTGCGCACCCGGTCACCGCGGGCCGCGGAGGTGCTGGAGACGATCGCGTTCCTGTGCGCCGACGCGATCGCGGTGGACATGCTCGCCCCGCTCGTCGAGGACGAGATCGAGCTCCAGGACGTGCTCGGGGAACTGCTGAGGCTGTCCCTGGTCGACCGCAAGGGCGCGAGCCTGCGGATGCACCGCCTCGTGCAGGACGTGGCCCGGGCCCGGCTCGACGCCGAACGGGTGCGGCGGCGCCTCGCCCGGGCGGCGGCGCTCGCGGTGGCGCACCACGACCGCACCGGCAGCGCCGCGACCCACCTGATCACCGTCGCCGCGCACGGCGAGACGCTCGGCGCCGTCCCGGACGGGCTGACCGCGGCGTTGGCCGGGGTGGCGCAGCAGCACGCCGGCCGGGCGCTCTACCCGGCGGCCGAGCGGGTCCTGCGGCAGGCCCTGCGGCTGCTGGAGGTCGCCGCGCCGGACGACCCCGGCGCCCTCGGCGAGCTCGTCTGCCGGCTGGGCGAGGTGCTCGACGCCGCCGGCCGGCTGCCCGAGGCGCTGGAGCTGCACCAGCGGGCGGTGCAGGTCCTGGAGGGAGCCCCGGAGCCCGACCCGGTGCTGCTCGCCCGCGCCTACAACCGGCTGGGCCACGTCCTCAACTGCGCCGACCGCTGCGGCGAGGCGATCTCCGCGCACGAGCGCGCGGTGGCCGCGCTCGGCCCGGTGGACCGCGCCGACCTGCTGGCCCCGGTGCTGATCGACTTCGGGTTCACGCTGTGGGCGGCGCACCGGCTCGAGGAGGCCGGGCAGACCCTGCGCGCGGGCCGCGAGCACCTCGAGCGGCAGGGCCGCCGGGAGTCCCGCGAGTGGGCGCACGCCACCGAGGGCCTCGGCATGGTCGCCCAGGACGGGGGCGACGCCGCGACCGCGATCGCGCTCCAGCGCACCGCGATCGCGGTGTTCACCCGGGTCTGCGGCGGGGACCACCCGGACACCGCGCAGGCCTACGACAAGCTCGGCTACGCCCTGCGCCTGGAGGGCGACGCGGCCGGCGCGGTCGACGCGCACCGGCGCGCCGTGCGCGCACTGGAACGGGTGCTCGGCGCCACGGACACCCGGGTCGGCATGGCCCTGACGAACCTGGGCCTGGCGCTGGCCGACGCCGGTCGCGGACAGGACGCCGTGGACGCGCAGAGCCGGGCCCACACCATCTTCCGGACGGCGCTGGGGACGCAGCACGCGAGCACCGTGCTGGCCGCCCGCCGACTGGCCGTCGCGCTGACGACGTCCGGGCGGCGGGACGCGGGCCGGGCGCTGCTCGGCGAGGTCCTGGAGACCGCCCTGTCGCGCGCCGGTGACGATGCCGCCGAGCTGGCCCGCATCGAGGCCGACACGGCATCCGTCCTGGGTACCGGCGCCCTGCCGACCGGGCCGGGTCCCCGCTGACCGGGTGCAAGGTCGGTGCAAGGCCGGGTGGCCAGGGTGGTGACCACGTTCCGATCCGAACGAGGGAGTTGCCGTGCTCCGCGTCGTCGAGGCCCCCACCACCGACGCCCGCCCCGGTCCGGTCGCCGGTCTGTCCACCACCGAACTCGTCGAGGCCGCCATGGCGCACGACGTCGCCGCCTGGCGGGAGCTGGTGCGCCGCTACGACAGGTGCGTGCGCGGGGTCGCGGCGGCGCACCGGCTGAGGCCGGCCGACGCCGCGGACGCCGTGCAGAACACCTGGTTGCGCGCCGTCGAACGGCTGCACACCCTGCAGGATCCCGACCGGATCGGCGGCTGGCTGCGGACCACCGCCCGGCGCGAATGCCTCGACCTGCTGCGCCGGCTCGGCCGGGAGGGACCGGGCGGGTTCGAGATGGAGGACCTGCCCGGGACCGGTCCGAGCCCCGAGGCGGCGGTGCTGGACGACGAGGCGCACGACGTCATCGCCTCGGCGGTGGACCGGTTGCCGGCCCGCCGCCGACTGCTGATCAAGGCCCTGTTCTACCGGTCGGACCCCGCCTACGCGGGGATCACCCGGGAGTTCGGGGTCCCGACCGGGAGCATCGGTCCGACCCGGCGGCGCGCGCTGGAGGCGCTGCGCTCGGAGCTGAGCCGGGTCGGCTACCTCGACGAGCGCGCAACGGTGTGAACCGGACCGACCGGCTCCCGGCACGACCGGGCCGCGGCTGGCAGGGTGGCCTGACCACCCCCGCGGCAGGAGGACCTCGATGACACCGGTGCGGTTCGGCCTGGTCGGCTACGGCTACGGCGGCCGGTACTTCCACGCCCCGCTGCTGGCCGCGGCGCCGGAGTGCGAGCTGGTCGCGGTCGTGACCTCGTCCTCCCCACGGCGGGCACTGGTGGCCGACGAGCTGCCGGGTACCGCGACGGTCGCCGCGCTGGACGAGCTGGTCGCGGCCGGAGCGGAGGCGGTCGCGATCTCGACCCCGGCCGACACCCACACCCCGCTCACCGAGCAGGCGCTGCGGCTCGGGCTGGCGGTGGTCTGCGACAAGCCGTTCGCGCTGGACGCGGCGGCCGCGCGGGGCAGCGTCGAGCTGGCCGGGCGGCTGGGGCTCGCGCTGAGCCCGTACCAGAACCGCCGCTGGGACTCGGAGTTCCGGACCGTCCGCCGGCTGGTCGAGGAGGGCGCGCTGGGCGAGGTCACCCGGTTCGAGTCGCGGTTCGAGCGGTTCGCCCCGCAGGCCGGGCCGCCGGCCTCGGGCGGGGGCACGCTGCTCGACTTCGGCAGCCACCTGGTCGACCAGGCCCTGGTGCTGCTCGGCCCGGCGGTCGCCGTCTACGCCGAGTCCCGGCGCCGCGAGACCGGCCTGGACGACGACGTCTTCCTCGCCCTGACCCACCGCGACGGGGCCCGATCGCACCTGTGGGGGAGCTGGAGCCAGGCCGCCCCCGGCCCGCGCTACCGGGTCACCGGCACCGCGGGCAGCTGCGTCGTCGTCGACGGCGACAGCCAGGAGGACGTCCTGGTGGCCGGGCGAACCCCGGGCACCGACGGCGACGCCTGGGGCACCGAACCGGCCGGCTTCCGCGCCCGCCTGCACCGCGGTGGCGCCGACGAGGAACCGGTCCGACCGGAGCGGGGCCGGTGGGACACCTTCTACCCGGCCTTCGCCGCCGCGGTCCGCGGGACCGGCCCGGTCCCGGTCGACCCGCAGGACGCCGTCGCCACCGCCACCGTCCTCGACGCGGCCCGCACCAGCGCGGCGACCGGCAGCGTCGTCACCCTGCCGACCTGATCCGCCGACCTGATCCGCCGGCCTGATCCGCCGACCTGATCCGCCGACCGGCTCACGGCCCGGCTTCGCGGCCTCGGCCGCCAGCCTGGCCGCCACGCGCCGACCGCGGCGCTGGCCGGGTCACCGTCTCCTGCCAGGTCCTCGCCATCGCCATCGCCATCGCCATCGCCATCGCCGTCACCTGGCAGCCCGCCCGT
>DASQMQ010000258.1:0-5836 GCA_035645455.1 Pseudonocardia sp. | reverse complement strand
GCCATCCGGTCCCCGCCCGGCGCCGCGCGCGCGACCGGCGGACCCACCGCCGCAGGATGCTGCGGCGGCCCGTCCGGAAGGGGAGCCGCACCCGTCCCCGTCGCAGGGGACGGAGCTGCCCACCGCCCCTGCGCTGCCGGCCAGGACGCCCCGGACGCGGCAGCCCTCGCCCGGCTCGACGCCGGGGATCCCCCGGTCGCCGGGCTCCGCCACGCCGCCGCCGGCCCGGCCGTCCCTGGTCGAGCCGGCGTCCGAGGCGACCACCCAGGTCGTGGTGTCGCTGTCGCGCGGCAACCGCGCCGCCGAGCCCCCGGCCCAGCCGCCACCCCGCCCGCCGGTCCGCCCGGCTCCGCTCCGCCCGGACGGCAGCCGCCCGGACCCCGACCGCACCGAGGCGATCAGTGCGCCGCGGGCGTCCCGGGGGTCCCGGGGGCGGCTGGTGGGGCTGCTGGCCGTCGTCGGGTTCGGGCTGGTCGTCGTGGCGTCCGCGGTGTTCCTGCCCGCCCTGCTGGCCGCCGGCAGCGCCCCGTACACCCGGCTGGCCTCGATCCCGGTCGGGGTCGCCCCGGCCGAGGTGGCGCTCAGCCCGGACGGCAGCCGCGCCTACGTGACCAACCTGGGCGCGGACACCGTCTCGGTGGTGGACACCGTCGCGCTGGCCGCGGTCGGCGAGCCGATCCCGGTGGGTGACGCCCCGAACAGCGTCGCGGTCAGCCCGGACGGCGCCCGCGTCTACGTCACCAACAACAGGTCCGACTCCGTCTCGGTGATCGACGCCGCGACCGCCGCGGTCACCGCGACGATCCCCGTCGAGCAGTTCCCGGACGGCTTGGCGATCTCGCGGGACGGGACGCGGGTGTACGTCGCCAACGCCAACTCCGACACCGTCTCGGTGATCGACGCTGCGGCGAACGCCGTCGCCGGGCCGTCCATCCCGGTCGGCGACAGCCCGTTCGGGATGGCGCTGAACCCGGACGGCACCCGGCTCTACGTCCCCGAGTTCGCCGCCGGCAGCTGCTCGATCATCGACACGACGAGCGGGGCCGTCGTCGGCACGGTCGAGGCGGGCGAGGGACCGCTGGGGGCGGCGTTCAGCCCGAGCGGGGAGCGGGTCTACCTGACCAACCAGGCCGCCGGCACCGTCTCGATCATCGATACGGCCGCCGGTCAGGTGGTCGGCGCGCCGGTCGAGGTGGGCACCAAGCCGTCCGGCATCGCCGTCGCCCCGGACGGCAACCGGGTGCTGGTCACCGTCCGCGACGACGACACCGTGGTGGTGCTGGACGCCGAGGGCGCCGCCGTGGGCGATCCGCTGACGTTCGGCGACGCCCCGGTCTCGGTGGTGGTGTCCCGCGACGGCACCCGCGCCTACGTGGTCAGCGAGCGGTCCAACGACCTCTCGGTGCTGTCGGTCGTGGACGGTTCCGGGGCATGACCACGGTGGTGATCCGCCGCCGGACCGCGCCGCCGCGCACCGGGCGGCGGACCCTGCTGCTGGTCACCGCGATCACCCTGGCCGGGGCGGTGCTGCGGTTCGCGCTGATCGGCGACAAGAGCCTGTGGCTGGACGAGTCGTTCAGCTCCTGGATCGCGAACCTCCCGCTCGACCAGCTCTGGCGCACCACCCTGCAGATCGACACCCACCCGCCGCTGTACTACACGCTGCTGCACTTGTGGATCGGACCGGACAGCTCGGAGGCCGCGCTGCGCAGCCTGTCCGCGCTGTTCGGCACGGCGACCGTGCCGGTGCTGTACCTGGTCGGCCGGGAGGTCGGCGGGCGCCGGCTCGGCCTGCTGGTGGCCGGTCTGCAGGCGGTGTCGCCGCTGCACGTCTGGTACGCCCAGCAGGGCCGGATGTACGCGATGCTGACCTTCTTCGCCGCGGTGGCGCTGCTGTGCCTGGTGCGGCTGCTGGTGGGCGGGCACTCCCGGCGCACGGTCCTGCTGTGCTGGGCCGGGTTCGTGGTGGCGACGGTGCTGGTGATGTTCAGCCACAACACCGGCGTGCTGCTGCCGGCGACGGTCGCGGTGTTCGTCGCCCTGGTGGCCGCGGCGCGCGCCGTCGTGGCCTGGCGACAACGCTCCGATGCGGACGCGACGACCCCGCTGGGCCGGTTCGGCCCGCCCAGCCGACCGGGCGCGGACCTGCGGATCTGGCTGGCCGGGCTGGCCGCGGTGGCGGTGCTGTGGCTGCCCTGGCTGCCCGGGTTCCTGGCCCAGTCCGCGCGGGTGGACGCGGAGTTCTGGATCCCGCCGCCGACCGCGCAGCAGGTCCTCGACCACGGCCGCGACCTGCTCAGCGCGAACGCCCCGGCCGGCACCCGCACCGCATTGCTGGTCGGCGCCGTGGTGCTGGTCGCGCTGGCCGGGTGGCGGCTGCGGCACCGGCCCGAGCTGCTCGGGCTGCTCGCGCTGCTGGTCGTGCTGCCGGTGGTCGGCGAACTGCTGGTCAGCCTGCGCCGGCCGATCTTCTACTCGCAGACGCTGATCTGGACCTCGCTGCCGCTGACCGTGCTGATCGGGGTCGGGCTGCGGCAACTGCGGGTGCGGGCGCTGGTCGCGGCGGGCACCGGGGTCCTGCTCGTGGTCAACCTGGTCTCGCTGGACGCCTACTACCGCTCGCCGGGCGTCGAGGACTGGCGGGGGGTCGCCGGCCACGTGGCGGCGAACGCCCGTCCCGGCGAGGTCGTGCTGTTCAGTGCGGGCTGGACCCAGCTGGCGTTCACCTACTACTACCGCCGCACCGACGGCCCGCCCGTCGAGCTGCGCGGGCTGCCGGTCGACCCGTTCGACCGCGGCGTGCTCGAACCGAAGATGACCCCGACGGACCTCCCCCGGCTCGATCGGCTGGTGGACGGCCGGGACCGGGTCTGGCTGGTGCTCAGCCACGACCACTACACCGATCCCGACCGGATCGTCACCGACCGGCTGGGTCAGCACAGCCGGGTCGTCGAGCAGCTCGACCTCGCCGCCGTGCGCATCCAGGCCTACGAGCGCACCTGACGCGTGCGACGATCCTCTCGCGCCGGACGATCGCACGACCGGCAGTGAGGAACGAGTGTGGAGGCTGAGGTCTTCGGGCCCTACCGGCTCGACGCGCTGATCGGGTCCGGCGGGATGGGCGAGGTGTTCCGGGCGTTCGACACCGGGCGCAACCGGGTCGTCGCGCTGAAGCGGCTGCCCCGCCCGCTGGCCGTCGACGCCGAGTACCGGGCCCGCTTCCAGCGCGAGTCCTCGCTGGTCGCGCAGCTGCGCGAACCGCACATCATCCCGATCCACGACTACGGCGAGATCGACGGCCAGCTCTACATCGACATGCGGCTGGTGGAGGGCGGCGACCTGTCCGCGGCGCTGCGGTCCGGGCCGCTGACCATGAGCCGGGCGGTCGACGTGGTGTCCCAGATCGCCGACGCGCTGGACGCCGCGCACGCCGAGGGGCTGGTGCATCGCGACGTCAAGCCGTCGAACATCCTGCTGGCCGGCCGGCCCGGGACCGGTGAGCTGACCGAGCGCGGTGTCGCCTACCTCGTGGACTTCGGCATCGCCCGGTCGGTGGACGGGCCGACGCTCAGCCAGACCGGGCTGGCCATGGGCAGCTCCGGCTACATGGCCCCGGAGCGGCTGACCGGCGACCACTGGGACCTGCGGGTCGACGTCTACGCGCTGGCCTGCGTGCTCTACGAGTGCCTGGTCGGGAGCCGGCCGTTCCCGGCCAAGAGCCTGCCCGCGGCGATCAACGCGCACCTGCACACCCCACCGCCGCGGCCGACCGAGCGGCGCCCGGACCTGCCGGCCGGGTTCGACGAGGTGGTCGCCGTCGGGATGGCGAAGGCACCCGACCAGCGCTACTCCTCGGCCGGCCGGCTGGCCTTCGCGGCCCGGTCGCTGCTGACCACCCGGCCGCGGTCCGGCCCGGTGCCCGGTACGTGGCCGAGCCCCCGCCCCCGGACCGACACCGGCTCCGGCGAACAGCCGCCGACGGGGCGGCCGGCCACGGGTCCCGGGGGCGCCGGACCGCGGGTGGACTCCGGTCCGGTGAGCGGGGTCGGCGGGCACTCGGGTCCGCACCCCGGCACCGGTCCCGGCTCCTGGTCGCCGACCCCGGGCGCGGTGGCTCGGGGTGCTGGGCGCCCGGCCCCTGCCGCGGTCATCTCCGGGCCCGTCGACGTCCCGGCCGCCACGGACACCGGCACCGCCGCGCGCGGACTGTCCCGCCGCCGCCTGCTGCAGGCCGGCGGCGCGGCTGCGGCCCTGGCGGCCGTGGGCGGGGGCGTCTGGGGCGGGCTCCGGCTGGCCGGGCTGATCGGCGCGGCCGGCCCGTGGACGTTCGAGACCGGCGACAAGGTGTACTCCTCGCCGCTGGTGGCCGAGGGCGTGCTCTACATCGGCAGCAACGACAGCGTCCTCTACGCCCTGGACGCCGGCACCGGCGCCGAGATCTGGCGGTACCCGACCCGGGGCCCGATCACGTCCTCCCCGGCCCTCGCCGGCGGCCTGGTCTACGTCGGCAGCAACGACGAGCAGGTGCACGCCGTGGACGCCGCGACCGGCAAGGGCCGGTGGACCACCCCGGCCGGCGGGGTGGTCCACTCCTCGCCCGCCGTCGCCGGCGGCGTGGTCTACGTCGGCACCCGGGACGCCAGCCTGCTGGCCGTGGCCGCGGACACCGGGGAGCCGCGGTGGCGGTTCCCGGCCGGTGACTGGTTCAACTCCTCGCCGGCGGTCGCCGGCGGTGCGGTGTTCGCCGGGTGCCGGGACACCAACGTCTACTGCGTCGACGCCGCCACCGGTGCCGAGCGCTGGCGCTACACCACGACCAGTTCGGTCGACTCCTCGCCGAGCGTCGACGGCGACCGCGTCTACATCGGCGCCGACGACTACCGCGTGCTCTGCCTGGACGCCGGGACCGGCGCGCTGAACTGGGAGTTCTGGGCCGAGGCCGGGGTGGTGTCCGGCCCGGTGCTGGACGGGGGCGTGGTCTTCGTCGGCAGCGACGACGGCAACCTCTACGCGCTGGAGGCCGACACCGGGCGTCAGCGCTGGAGCTACCCCACCGGCGGCGGTATCCGGTCCTCGCCCGCGGTCGTGGGCGACGTGGTCTACACCGGCAGCCAGGACCGCTCCCTGCACGCCGTCGACCGGACGACCGGAGCCGGACGGTGGCGCTACGAGACCCCCGGGCCGCTCGACGACTCCTCGCCGGTCGTCGCCGACGGCCTGGTGTACGTGGGCAGCCTGAGCAACGCGGTGTTCGCGATCGACGCCGAGACCGGCGAGGGACCGCCGGCCTGAAACGGCACCACCTCGCGGTCCCCATCGGATCGCCGCGTGCAGGACTGGTGCACGTGGTAGCAGCGAAGAATTCGCGGCAGCGGATGATCGGTGGGCACGTCGGATGGCGCAGCGCGGGTAGTGGCGCAGCCCGCCGGCTCGCTGCGAGGACGGCCCCGCGCCCTCGCGGACAAGCAGGTCACGGTGATGATGCCGCGGAGAACGGACCGGATGGCGGCTCGTGCCGAATGGGTGATCGGCTGAATCGTGCAGCGCCGGTCCCGCCGCGCCCTTGCCGTCCGGTGAGGAAACCCTGCCCGCCCGGCACGCCGAACGGTCCGCCGGGCAACTGCCCGGCCACGGTGCCGGCCCGGAGACTTCCCCGGGAGGGGTGATGTCCATGTCCGACCGTTCCCGGTCCCACGTCCGTATCGCGCTGCCGCTGCTCGCCGTCGCGGCCGCCGTCACCATGACCGCCTGCGCCCAGCCGGCCGCGCCCGACCGCGTCGACCCGGCCGGGATCACCTACCTGGAGCCGGCCGACTCCGGGTCCGCCCTCGGCGAC
>DASQMQ010000257.1:0-4329 GCA_035645455.1 Pseudonocardia sp. | reverse complement strand
TGGGGGCGAACTCGCCGAACCAGCCGAGCTTGTCGGCCAGCGCGGCGAGCTGGTCGGTGCCCCCGGACCGGTCGAGCCCGCGGTCGACCTCCTGCACCGCGAGCACCTCGACGTCCAGCTCCAGGACGGCGTCGGCGACCGCGCCCAGGTCGACCCGGCCGGTGCGGATGTCCAGTCCGTGCAGCAGGTTCCAGGTCCCGACCCTCACCGGTCGGGACTCGGCAGCAGGGCGTCGATCAGGGCGTCGGCGGTGACCACACCGTCGTAGAGCTCGCCGTTGACGAAGAAGCTGGGGGTGCCGCGGACCCCGCTGCGCACCCCGGAGTTGAAGTCCGCCTCCACCCGGTCCTCGACGAACCGGGTGGCCGGCCAGGTCACCTTCTCCGGCGGCACCCCGATCTCCTCGGCGTAGTGGCGCAGGTCGTCCTGGGTGAGCCGGGGCTCGTCGCCGGCGAACAGCCGGTCGTGCATCGGCCAGAACTGGCCCTTGATCGCGGCCCCCTCCGCGGCCAGCGCGGCGGAGAGCGCGAACGGGTGCAGCTCGGCGAGCGGGAAGTGCCGGAAGACGAACACCAGCCGGTCGCCGAGCTTCTCGCGGACCTGGTCGACGACCGGGACGGCGGCGCGGCAGTACGGGCACTGGAAGTCGCCGTACTCCACCAGGCTCAGCTCGGCCCCGAGCATCCCCTGGAGATGGTCGTAGCTCCCGATCCGTGGGTCGAGGATGATCGCGGGCCTCCTCCGGCAGGATGTCGTCCGTGGCGATCACGACCCTAACCGAGCGCGGCGAGCTCAGCCGCGCCGCGCGGTCCTTCCTGCGCACCGAATCCGGCTCCGCGGTGCTGCTGCTGTGCGCCGCGGTGATCGCCCTGGTGTGGGCCAACCTGCCGCTGGGCTACGAGGAGTTCTGGCACACCGCGCTCCGGCTCTCCGTGGGCGGCAGCGAACTGGCGCTGGACCTGCGGCACTGGGTGAACGACGGGCTCATGGTGCTGTTCTTCTTCAGCGTCGGGCTGGAGATCAGCCGCGAGACCACGCTGGGGGAGCTGCGCGGCGCCCGCGCGATCGCCGCCCCGGCGCTGGCCGCGCTGGGCGGGCTGACCGTGCCGGCCGCGCTGTTCCTGCTGTTCAACGCGGGCGGGCCGGCGGCAGGGGCGTGGGGCATCGCGATCTCCACCGACACCGCCGTGGTGATCGGGGTGCTGGCCCTGGTCGGGCCGCGCTGCCCGGACCAGCTGCGGGTGTTCCTGCTGGCCCTGGCGATCGTCGACGACATCGGCGCGGTGGCCGCGATCGCGCTGTTCTACACCGACGACGTCGACGTCATGGCGCTGCTGACCGCCGCCGCGCTGTTCCTGGCCCTGCTCGCGCTGCGCTTCGTCCGGTTCTGGCGCACCCCGATCTACGTGCTGATCGGGTTGCTGATGTGGTTCGCGACCCTCACCTCGGGGGTGCACCCCAGCGTGGTCGGGGTCGCCCTGGGGCTGCTGGTCAACGCCTACGCGCCGCGCCCGCGCGACATCGCCCGGGCCCAGATCGTCGGCAGCAGCTTCCTGCTCGACCCGAGCCCGCAGCGGGCGATGGCCGCGCAGACCGCGGTGAGCGAGGCGGTCTCCCCCAACGAGCGGCTGCAGCTGCGGGTCCAGCCGTGGAGCAGCTACGTGATCGTCCCGCTGTTCGTGCTGGCCAACGCCGGCGTCGTGCTCACCGGCGAGACCCTGCTCGCCGCCGCCACCTCCCCGCTGACCTGGGGCATCATCGCCGGGCTGACGGTCGGCAAGCTGATCGGCGTGACCGCGGGGACCTGGGTGGCGCTGCGCACCGGTCTGGGCACGGTGCCCGACACCCTGCGCTGGGGGCAGCTCGTCGGTGGCGCCGGGCTGGCCGGCATCGGGTTCACCGTGGCGCTGTTCGTCACCGAGCTGGCCCTGGACGACGAGGAGCTGATCAACGACGCCAAGATCGGGATCCTGGCCGGGTCGATCCTGGCCGCGGCGATCGGGTGGCTGATCTTCCGGCTGGCCGGGGAGCGCGGCGGCCAGTGCGCCCCCTCCGGCCTCCCGGTCCTGCCCCCGCGCCCCTGGCGCCCCCCGGCCTGACCTCCGCTCCTGGACGAGCGTGCCCCGGTCCGTCCGGTCGGCGGGGAGCGGCTCTCGCCCGAGCAGGACCGGGGCGTCGGTCAGAGCAGGCTCAGGCGGGGGTCGGCGGGGGCCAGGGCGGGGTCGTCGGCGGGCAGGGTGCGGGCGCGGCCGGGGCCGGTGCTGCGGGTCTCGAACCGGACGGTGACGCGGCCGTGCCCGGCTCCCTGCACCCAGCCGTGGCCGTGCTCGGCGTGGTGGACGTCGTCGCCGGGCCGCCAGCTGCGCTCGGCAGCGGTGTCGGGGCGGGGGCCGGCGGCGGGCAGGGTGCGGACCGCGGAACCGGCCGAACCCGGCACGGGCGTCGCGACGGGCTCCGACGGGGTGAGCGGGGGCGGCGGGGGAACGGTCCCGGGGTCGCAGTGGGCCTCGAACAGGGCCGGTGGCGGGTCGTCGACGAGGCCGGCGAGCGACACTCCGATCAGCCGGACCCCGTCGTCCGGCACGGCGTTGCGGGCCAGTCGCTGGGCGACCGCGGTCAGCGCGCCCAGGTCGGTGCGGCCGTCCGCGGTGGTCTCCGAGCGGGTGACCGTGGTGAAGGCCGCGCTGCGGACCTTGACCGTGACGGTGCGCGCCGCTCGCCCCGACGCGACCAGTCGCCGGTGCGCGCTCTCGGTGATCCGGGCGACGGCGTCGTGCACCGCGGACATCGCGGTCAGGTCCGACTCGAACGTCGTCTCCGCGCTGACCTGCTTGGCCGCGCCGCGCGGGGCGACCGGACGGTCGTCGATGCCGCGGGCGAGGCGCTGCAGCTCGGTGCCCAGTGCGGTGCCCAGCAGGTCGGTCAGGTCGCGGGTGTCCATCGCGGCGAGCTGGCCGACGGTCCGCACGCCCAGCCGGCCCAGCCCCGCCTCGGCCACCGGCCCGACCCCCCACAGCGCCCGGACCGGCAGCCCGGCCAGCACGGCGTCCTGTTCCCGCGGGCCGATCACCCGCAGCCCGTCCGGCTTGGCCAGTTCGGAGGCGATCTTGGCCAGCTGCTTGCCGGACCCGGCGCCGACCGAGGCGGGCAGCCCGGTCGCGGCCCGGACGTCGACGCGCAGCCGCGCGGCGAAGCGCTCGACCTCGGCGGCGTCCGCGCCGGCCAGGGCGGGCGGCTCCAGGAACGCCTCGTCCACCGACACCGGCTCCAGCACCGGCGCCGCCTCCGCGAGCACGCCCATCACCCGCTCGGACAGCGCCTGGTAGAGGCTGAACCGCGGGGGCAGCACCACCGCGTGCGGGCAGAGCCGCCGGGCCTGGCCCATCGGCATCGCCGAGCGGGCCCCGTGCACCCGGGCCTGGTAGCTGGCCCCGGCGACCACGGCCCGCGGGCCCAGCCCGCCGACCAGCACCGGGCGGTCGCCCAGGGTGGGGCGGGTGAGCTGCTCGGCGGCGGCGAAGAACGCATCCATGTCCAGATGCAGCACCCACCGCGACCCCACCCCGCCATGGTGCCCCACCCGACCGACACCCCCGCCCGGGGCGAGCACCGGGTCCCCGCGCGACTGCCCCGCGGGTGGGGGCGCGGGCGGCGGATCAGGCGGAGTGGAGGAGGGGGGAGCCGTCGGCGGCGCGGACGGTGGACGGCGGCGGGCCGAGCCCCGCGACGGCCGCGCGGTAGCCGGGGGCCGGGGGATCGAGGTCGTGCAGCCAGACCGGCCCCTCCGGCGCGCCCCCACCGGTCCACCCGGCCACCCCGGCCGGCCCGAGGGTGATCGACGACATCGGCGTGGACAGGCCGTCGCCGGTGGCCTTCAGCAGGGCTTCCTTGCGGGTCCACAGGGTGAAGAAGGCGTCGGCGTCGGCGACGGCCTCGGCCGGGGAGCAGACGTGCTCGGCCATCGCGGCCAGGTCGGTGAGCGGGCGCACCTGCTCGACGTCGACGCCGACCGGGTCGTCGTGCACGGCCAGCCCGACGAGGTCGCCGGCGTGGGTGAGGGAGAACTGCGGCCCGCCGGGCAGGGTGGGCTTGCCGTGCTGGGCGCCGCACCGGCAGGTGCGGTCGAAGGCCAGCTCCGCGGGGGCGGTCCCGGTGGCCTCGGCCAGCACGAGCCGGCCGAGGGCGTGCGCGGCCAGGTAGCGGGCCCGGTCGGCGGCCCGCCGGAAGCGGTCCAACCGCTCGCGCTCGGCCGGGTCGAGCAGGCCGACCAGGGCCGGCGCGGTGGCCGGGTCGATCGGCGGGGCCCACCACACGACGCACGCACCGGTC
>DASQMQ010000256.1:0-9221 GCA_035645455.1 Pseudonocardia sp. | reverse complement strand
CGGGCCGCCGCGGCCATCTCCCGGCAGGTCTGCATGGTCGTCCCGGCCAGCCCGGCGCGCACTCCCGCCAGCGCCTGCGGCGTCATCGACAAGCTGGTCACCCCCAGCCCGACGAGCACCGCGGCCAGCAGCGGGTCGGCCGCGGCCTCGCCGCACACCCCGACCGGCCGGCCCGCCGCCGCCCCGGCCCGCCCGACCATCGCGACCAGGTCGAGGAGCGCGGGGTGCCAGGGGTCGAGCAGGTGCCCGAGCGCTCCGCAGGCCCGGTCCGCGGCCATCGCGTACTGGCCGAGGTCGTTGGTCCCGATGCTGACGAAGTCCACGACCTCCAGCAGTTCGTCGGCACGCAGCGCGGCCGCCGGCACCTCGATCATCACCCCGACCCGCTCCAGGCCGTGCCCGCGGGCCGTGGCGGCGAACCGCTCGGCCTCCTCGGCGGTGGTCACCATCGGGGCCATGACCGAGGGCGTGCGCCCGGTCTCGGCCGCCGCGGCGGCCAGCGCGGCCAACTGCGCGTCGAGCACACCGGGGTGGGCGACGGCGGTGCGCAGCCCGCGCACGCCGAGTGCGGGGTTGTCCTCCTCCCCCAGCGGCAGGAACGCCAGCGGCTTGTCCGAGCCGGCGTCCAGCGTGCGGACCACGACCGGCCGGTCCCCGAACGCCGCCAGCACAGCGGCGTAGAGCCGGGTCTGCTCGTCGACCGGGGGCCGGGCCTGCCGGTCCAGGAACAGCAGCTCGGTGCGCAGCAGCCCGATCCCCTCCGCACCTCCTCCCGGCCCGTCCCCCGCCGCGGCCAGCGCCTCGGTCGGGCCGCCGACGTTGGCCAGCAGCGGCACCGGGTGCCCGTCCGCGGTTCGCCCCGGCCCCTGCGGCACCACGTCGGACGCCCGGACGCGCTCGGCGGCGACCGGCGGGCCGGGGTCGAGGTCGACGGTGCCGGTGGTGCCGTCGAGGAGCACGGTCGTCCCGGCCGGGATCGAGGCGGCCGCGGCGCAACCGACCACCGCGGGCAGGCCGAGCGCGCGGGCCAGGATCGCGGTGTGGCTGGTCGGGCCGCCCTGCTCGGTGAGCAGGCCGACCACGTCGCCACCGGCCAGCCCGGCGGTGTCGGCCGGGGACAGGTCGCGGGCGACGAGCACGATCGGGTGCCCCGGTGCCGGGACGCCGGGCGCCGGTACCCCGCCCAGCACGGCGACCGCCCGGGCGCCGACGTCGCGCAGGTCGGTCGCCCGTTCGGCCAGGTAGCCGCCCAGCGACGTCAGCTGGTCGCAGAAGCCCTCGATGGCCAGCACGACGGCGTGCCCGGTCGGGCAGCCGCGGTCGAGGTGCTCACCGGCGAGGGCGACCAGCGCCGGGTCGGCGGCCATCGCCGAGGTGGCCAGCAGGACGTCGCGGGCGGTGTCCGCGCCCGCCCCGGTCGCCCCGTGGGCCCGGTCGGCCAGGTCGGCCGCCACCTCGGCCAGCGCGGCCCGCACCCGGGCCCGCTCGGCGGCCGGGTCGTCGCCGGGCGGGTCGTCGGGCGAGGTCGGGACGGGCGGGGCGAGCCGGGCGACCGGGGCGTGCGCCCGCCCGGGGCTCACCCCCCGGCCGGTGAGCAGTCGCGCCGGACTGCCGATCGCGGTCATCCGGCAGCGCCGTCGGCCAGCAGCGCGGCCAGCTCGTCGAGCACCTGCTCGCTGCGCTCGCCCTCGGCGCTGAGCACGACCTGCTGGCCGTGCCCGACCCCGAGGGTCATCACCGCGAGCATGCTGGCCGCGTCGACCGGCGGGCGGCCGGGCACCGCCAGCCGGACCGGGATCCCGCTGGCCGCGGCCGCCCTGGTGAAGGCGGCCGCGGGGCGGGCGTGCAACCCCACCGGGGAGGCGACGACGACAGTTCGGCTGGGCACGGGTGCTCCTCGTTCTCGTGCTCTGGCGTGCTGGGGCGGGTGCTGAGCGGTGGTCAGCCGGCGGACGGGCCGTCCGCGGCGGGGCCGGTGGCCGGGTCGGCCGGCGGCGCCTGCCGGTCGGTCGCCTTCGCGCCGTCCGCCGCGGGCGGGGTCGACGCGGCGGAGACCGTGGCGGTGGCCGGGGCGGCGCCGTCGTCGACCATCGACTCGTTCCCGCGACCCGGGGTGCGCAGGTTCCACCGCCGGATGACGAACCGGAACACCACGTAGTAGATCGCCGCGTACACCAGGCCGATCGGGATGATCCACAACGGCCGGGTGGCCTGACCGAAGTTGAGCAGGTAGTCGATCGCGCCGGCGGAGAAGGTGAACCCGTCGTGCACGCCGAGCGCGTTGGTCAGCGCCAACGAGCTGCCGGTGAGCAGGGCGTGGATCAGGTACAGCGGCCAGGCCACGAAGACGAAGGAGAACTCCAGCGGCTCGGTGATGCCGGTGACGAACGCGGTGAGCGCGGTCGAGGCCATGATCCCGCCGACCACCTTGCGCTGGGCCGGCTCGGCCTCCTGCCAGATGGCCAGCGCGGCGGCCGGCAGCGCGAACATCATGATCGGGAAGAACCCGGTCATGAACGTCCCGGCGGTCGGGTCGCCGGCGAAGAACCGGTTCAGGTCGCCCTGCACGCCCTCGTAGTCGCCGATGATGAACCAGACCACCGAGTTCAGGATGTGGTGCAGGCCCAGCGGGATGAGCAGCCGGTTGGCCACCCCGAAGATGCCGCCGCCGATCACGGTGTTGGCGTCGACGGCCTCGCCCAGCGCGGTCAGGCCGCTGTTGAACAGCGGGTAGACCAGCGCCATCAGCACGCCGACGACCATCGCCACCAGCGCCACCACGATCGGCACCGAGCGCCGGCCGCCGAAGAAGGCCAGGTAGGTGGGCAGCTTCGTGCGGTAGAAGCGCTGCCACGACACCGCGGCCAGCAGGCCGATCACGATGCCGCCGAGCACCCCGTAATTGATCTCGGCCTGCTCGCCGTCGCGGTCCAGCACGCCGGCGAGCACCAGCGGGCTCATGGCGCCGAACACGCCCTCCAGGACCAGGTAGCCGACCACCGCGGCGAGCGCGGTCGACCCGTCGGACTTCTTGGCCCAGCCGATCGCGATGCCCACCGCGAAGATCAGCGGCAGGTTCTCGAACAGCGCCCCGCCGGCCGCGCCGATCACCGCGGCCACGTCGGCCAGGGCGTCGACGCTGCCCAGCAGGTCGTCCTGGCCGAGCCGGAGCAGCAGCCCGGCCGCGGGCAACGCGGCGATCGGCAGCATCAGGCTGCGGCCCAGCCGCTGCAGCCCGGCCAGGTTCAACCGGCTCCTCGGGGCTGCGGGGGTGTCCACGCTGGTGGTCATGGCGTCCTCTGCTCACTCGTCTCGTGACTGGTCAGGGGGTGTCGGGCGGACCGGCGGTCGGCGCGGGGCCGGCGTTGCCCCGGCCCCGGACGACCGGTACGGTCCGGTCATTACCAGTTGGTCGGAGAGAGTGGACCCGCCCGCCCGGTCCCGTCAACCCACCGCCGCGATCCGGTCGCGGCGGCCCCGCCGGACCGGGACCCGGCAAGCTGGGCGCCGGGGCGACGGCACCGGCGGCGGGCAACGGCGAGCAAGCAGGCAGCGGACGACGGGAAGGCGACGAGATGGCCAGTGCGGACGAGATCGTGACCGGGCTCGGTGGGGCCGGGAACATCGTGGAGGTCGAGGGGTGCATCACCCGGCTGCGGACCGAGGTGCGGGACCCGGGCCTGGTCGACGAGGCCGCCCTGCGCGGGTGCGGGGCCTACGGGGTCCTGGTGGCCGGCACGGTGGTGCAGGTGGTGGTCGGGCCGGAGGCCGACAGCCTCGCCGACGACATCCAGGACCTGCTGTGACCTCCGCGGCGACCCCCGGCGCGACCCCGGGGCCGGTGGCGATCGAGGTCGGAGCGCCGGTGGACGGCACCGTGGTCGGCCTCGCCGACGTGCCCGACCCGGTCTTCGCCCAGCAGCTGGTCGGCGCCGGCGTGGCCGTGCAGCCGCCGGCGGGCGCGGGCCCGACCGGGGTGCGGGCCCCGGTCGCCGGCACGGTGGTCAAGGCGCACCCGCACGCGTTCATCGTGCTGCACCCGTCGGGCACCGGGGTGCTGGTGCACGTCGGCATCGACACGGTGACCCTGCACGGGGCCGGCTTCACCCGCCACCGCGCCGAGGGCGACGAGGTGGCTGCCGGCGACGTGGTGGTCACCTTCGACCCGGCCGCCGTGCGGGCCGGGGGCCTGTCGGCGATCACGCCGGTGGTCGTGCTGGACTCCGCCCCCGACAGCGTCCCCGACCTGCGGACCGGGTACCCGGTCCGGGCCGGCGAGGTGCTGTTCCGCTGGCCCGGGTAGCGCTCCCTAACCCCGCTCCGCCTGCCGCGCGAGCGCGCGGCCGATGGCGCGGGCGGCGTCGGGGAAGGCGCCCGGGTTCGGGCCGGAGTAGTTGAGCCGCAGGTAGGCGCCGGTGGGCTCGGCCGGGAACCACTCGGTGCCGGGGCCGACGGCGACCCCGGCGGCGTCGCAGTCCTCGACCAGCCCGGCCACGTCGGTGGCGTCGGGCAACCGCACCCACAGGTGCAGCCCGCCCTGGGGCACCGACTCCGGGCGGGCGGTGGGGGCGTGCTCGCGCAGGGCGCCGACGAGCAGGTCGCGGCGGGCCGCGAGCTGGTGGCGCAGGGCGCGCAGGTGCGTCCGCCAGGCGGGCTGGGTGACGACGTCGAGCGCGACGGCCTGCAGGATGCCGCTGACGTAGAGGGCCTCGGCCCGGGCGCTGGCGAGGATGCGCCGGCGGGCGGGACCACGGGCGATGATCCCGGCGACGCGCACGGCCGGCGACACGCTCTTGGTCAGCGACCGGACGTACACGACGTGCCCGCTGTCGTTGCGCGCGGCGACCGGGACCGGGTCCGCGGCGATGCCGAAGTCGTGCGCCCAGTCGTCCTCGATGAGGAACGCGCCGTGCCGGACCACGGTGTCGAGCACCTGGTCGGCGCGCTCGGCCGACCACCGGACACCGGTCGGGTTGGCGAAGTTCGGTTGGGCGTAGCACGCGCGCGCCCCGGTCTGGGCGAACGCGCGGGCCAGCTCGTCCGGGTCGGGTCCGTCGGGGCCGCTGGGCACGGGCACGACCCGGACCCCGCTCTGCGCGGCGGCGAGGATCGCGCCCCAGTAGGTCGGGGACTCCATCAGCAGCGGCCGGCCGGCGCCGACCAGCGCGCGGAACGCGGTGCCGAGCCCGCTCTGGCTGCCCGGGACGACGACCACGTCGCCCGGCGTCGGCGGCGCGACGCCGAGCAGGCCCGCCGCACCCAGCTCGGCCGCGAACCACGCCTGCAACTCGGGGAGCCCGGCCGACGGCGGGCGGCCGACCGCGGCGTCCCCGCGGGCGGCCCGGGTGAACGCGGCCCGGACCAGCCGCTCGGGCAGCAGCTCCCGGTCCGGGTAGCCCGAGTGCAGCGCCAGCACGTCGTTCGGGGTGGTCCGGATGGCCGTGGGCAGGTCCGGCAGCCGGTTCGGCGGCGACCCGAGCGCGGCGGTCTGCCACCGGTGGTCCTGCGGGCGGGCCACCCGCACGGCCCGGACGAACGTCCCCACCCCCGACCGGCTCTCCACCATCCCCTGCGACCGCAGGGTTCGCAGCGCCTTCTGCACGGTGACCGGGCTCGCTCCGTACCGGGCGACCAGCACCCGCGTCGGGGGCAGCTGCGCACCCGGAGCGGCGTCCGCGATCCAGTCCCGAAGGCCTGCGACGATCCGCGAACTGCTATCGTCGGACATGAGTGTGAATAGTAGCGCTATCCAGGTGGGTGCGCCAGCGCTACCGTCGGATCGGGCCGGGCTCGGGTGGGGGTTGCTCGGCGTCGCGGCGTTCTCCCTGACCGTCCCGCTCACCCGGATCGCGGTGGCCGACGGCGGGCTGTCGCCGCTGTTCGTCGGCTCCGCCCGCGCGGTCGGCGCCGCGCTGCTCGCCGCGATCGCGCTGACGGCCACCAGGCAGCACCTCCCCCGCGGCACCCAGTGGGTCCGCCTGGCGGTCGTCGCCGCGGGTGTGGTGATCGGCTTCCCGATCCTGACCTCCTACGCGCTCACCACGGCCTCGGCCGGCCACAGCGCCGTGGTGATCGCGCTGCTGCCCGCGGCCACCGCGGTCATGGCCGTGCTGCGCGGACGCGAACGCCCGGCGCGGTCGTTCTGGGTCATGGCGGCGCTGGGCGCGCTGGCCGCGGTCGGGTTCGCCGTCCTGTCGGGCGGGTTCACCGGGCTGCACGGGTCGGACCTGCTGCTGTTCGGGGCCGTCCTGGCGGGCGCGGTCGCCTACGCCGAGGGCGGGCTGCTGGCCCGCGAGCTCGGTGCCTGGCAGACCGTGTCCTGGGCGCTCGTGCTCGCCGCGCCGGTGATGATCGTGCTCACCGGGGTGGCGGTGGCCGGGCAGGCCCCGGTCGGCACCCCGGCCGCGTGGGCCGCGCTCGGCTACCTCGCCGCGGTGAGCATGTACCTCGGCTTCTTCGCCTGGTACCGGGGACTCGCGATCGGCCCGATGACCCGGGTCAGCCAGGTCCAGCTGGTGCAGCCGGTGCTGACCATCGGCTGGGCCGCACTGCTCCTGCACGAGACCCTGACCTGGACGATCCTGCTCGGCGGCGCAGCGGTGATCGCCTGCGCGGCGATCACCGTCCGGGTCCGGTCGGGGCCGGTACCGCAGTAGGCGCCCGGCGGGCGGCCGGGACGATCAGCAGCGCCAGTACCGCGCCGGTCGCGGCGAGCAGCGGGTACCCACCCACGGCCAGCACCGGACCCGACAGCGCTCCCCCGGTCGCCGCAGCGACGCCCATGGCCACCTCACCGGCACCCTCGCGACGGGGACGTTCCGCGACCGGCACTCCGGCGGTGAGCAGGGTGCTGCCGCTGACCAGGGCCAGGTTCCAGCCGGCGCCCAGCACCACCATCGCCACCACCAGCAGCACCGGTGCGAGGTCCGCGGCGGCCAGGCCGCACGCCCCGGCCAGCACCGCCGCGGCGACCGCGGCGGCCCGGCGGGCGCTGATCCGGGCCGTCAGCCACGCGCTGAGCGGGGCCGGCGCGTACATGGCCGCGATGTGCGCGCCGACCACCCCGCCGATGACCCACAGGCCCGAGCCGGCGTGGTGCAGGTGCAGCGGGGTCATGGTCATCACCCCGACCATGACCAGGTTGGCCAGGCCGAGGGTGCCGAGTCCGGCGCGGGCGGGGCCGGCGACGATCCGGCGACCCGGCCGGGCACCGGCGGCGGCTCCGGTCCCGGTCGTGGCGGCCGGCGCGGACCCGGTCGTCGTCGGCCCGGGCAGACCGCGCAGGCCGACCGCCAGCACGACCGCGGCGCAGCCGAACCCGGCCGCGGCGATCAGGTAGGCGGTCGGGAGGGGCGCCATCCCGACGACGGCACCGAGTCCCGCCGCCGGGCCGAGCAGGTTGGGCCCGGTCACGGCGCCGACCGTGACGGCCACCAGCACACCCGCCATCGCCGCGGGCCGGTCCTGCTCCGCGACCAGGTCCGCCGCCGCGTAGCGGCCGAGGGCGACCGCGGTCATGCCGCCACCGACCAGCAGCATCCCGGCGAGCACCAGGAACAGGTCGGGCAGCCCGGCCGCGACGACGACCCCGGCGCACCCCACCGCGGCGACCGCGGCGCCGACGGCGAGGGCGGTCCGGCGCCCGCGCCCGGCCGTCAGCCGGGACAGCCCGATCCCGGCCACCGCCGCGCCGACGACCTGGGCGGTCATCGGCAGTCCGGCCAGCGCGTCCGACCAGCCCGCGGCCGGGACCAGGAGTCCGCCCGCCGCGCCGGCCAGGGACTGGGCGAGGCCACCGAGGACGCCGGCGGCCCCCAGGACGGCGCGGAAGCGGCGGGCGGCGGCGGGATCAGACATGCCTGCAACGCTAGGAAAGCCGGGTCTGCCGCTGAAGGGGCGACGTCGTACTCTCGGGCTCGGCGAGCTGACGATCGAAAGGCGTTCCGCATGACGGCCGTGCGATCGTTCGAACCGGACCCGGTCGACTGGCGGCTGCTGGCCGAGCTGCAGGCCGACGGCCGGCTGTCGTTCAACGAGCTGGCCCGCCGGGTGCACCTGTCCCCGCCCGCGGTGGCCGAGCGGGTGCGCCGGCTCGAACAGGCCGGGGTGATCACCGGCTACGCCGCCCGGGTCGATCCCGGGCGGGCCGGGCAGCCGTTGCTGGCCTTCGTGCAACTGCGCTGCTCGCTGGGCCGCTGCCTGCTCAAGACGACCGCCTCGGCGGACTTCCCGGAGCTGGTGGAGGTGCACAAGCTGTCCGGCGAGCACTGCACGATGCTCAAGGTCCGGGCCACCTCCCTGGCGCACCTGGAGGGTCTGGTGGAGCGGCTGGGCGAGCACGGCGAGATGCGCACCCACATCGTGCTGTCCAGCCCGTTCGACGGTCGCCCGGTCGAGCCGGTCACCCCGGCCCGGCCGGTCACCCGGTCCGACGGCTGGGGACCACCGACCTGACAGCCCAGCGCCGGTGGGACCGCGGCCGGCGGCCGTGCCGCCGGCGCGGGCGCGGTCGGACCGGGCGCCACCGCCGGACCCGCCGCGCGACCGGACCGGCCGGGTGCCAGGCTGCGGGGGTGGAGCCTGTCGAGCGCGGCGTGCGCGGCTGGTCGGACCTGCACGGCGGGGTGGACGTCGCCGGTCCGGCCCGGGTGTGGCTGCGCGGGGTCCAGCGGATCGCCGCGACCGGCCCGGTGTCGCGCGTCCCGCCCGACGTGTTGACCGTCGCCGGGGTGCTCGTCCTCGGGGGCGCGGTGGCCGTCGCCGCGCTCGGCGGGCGCTGGCCGCTGCTGGCCGCGCTGCTGGTGGTGCTGGCCGGCCTGCTCGACGGGCTGGACGGCGCGGTCGCCCTGCACACCGGCCGGGCACGCCCCCTCGGCGCGGTCCTCGACGCGACCGCCGACCGGGTCGGCGACCTGCTGCTCGCGGCGGCCCTCGTGGTACTGGGAGCGCCGACGGAGTGGTGCGTGGCCGCGGCTGCGCTGGTGCTGCTGCACGAGTACCTGCGCGCGCGGGCGAACGCGGCCGGCATGCGCGGGCCCGGGGCGGTGACGCCGGCCGAGCGGCCGACCCGGATCGTGCTCGTCGCCGTCTGCGCGCTCGGCGCCGCCCTCTCCCCGGCCGGCACCCCGGTCACCGGGTGGGACTGGGGCGCCGTCGGTGCCGTCGCGGGACTGGCCGTGGGGGCGGTGGGGATCGTTCAGCTCGCGGTGGCCGTCGTGCGG
>DASQMQ010000255.1:0-7963 GCA_035645455.1 Pseudonocardia sp. | reverse complement strand
GAAGTTGAGGTCCGGGAAGTCCGTGGCCGCCTGGTCGATGTCCGCCGCCGAGAAGGCGTCCTTGTTCAGCGGCCAGATCGTCGGGCCCTTGTGCACGTGGACGTTCTTGATGCCCAGCTCCTGGGCCTTCTCCAGGAACCGGTAGGCCTCCGGGTCGGAGAGCTTGTAGCCGCGCGAGCCGTTGTTCCACTCCGCGGTGTAGAGCTTCACGCCCTTGCAGTTGTACTTCGCGACGTCGGCTTCCAGCTGGTCGAGGCCGGCCTGGCCGTCGCGCGGGTCGAACCGGGCGTTGACGATCAGCCGGTCGCCCCACTTGTCCAGCAGTTGGGCGTTCTGGTCGATCGTGTTGAAGCCCTCGGTGTACCACTCCTTGAGGTACGTCGACTGGAAGATCGCGTGGTCGACGTGGCCCTCGACGAACATGTCCCGCTCGAAGTCCTCGGGGCTGACCTTCAGGTACTTCTCGTAGTCCCAGTGGGTCTCCGGCGGGCCGAGCTGGTGGTAGCCGTAGAAGCAGTCGATCCAGCCCTTCGCGTACTGCTCCTGGCCGGGCTTCCAGTTCTCCCGGCTGGCGTCCCAGAAGTGGCTGTGGGAATCGACGATGAAGTACTTCTCGCCATCTTTCTCGTACATGTGGTGGTCCTCTCGCGTCAGTGCAAGAACGGTCGGAGAAAGATCAGGGGACGAGGATCGCCCGGCCGCGGACCCGGCCGGCGTCCAGGTCGTGGATGGCGTCCAGAGCGGCGTCCAGCGGGTACTGCTTCGTGTGCAGGGTGACCTTGCCGGCCTGCGCGAGCACCATCAGCTCGGCCAGGTCGTTGTAGGTGCCGACGATGTTGCCGATGACGTTCTTCTCGCCGCCGACGAAGTCGAGCGTCGGGATCCGCAGTTCGCCGCCGTAGCCGATGACGTACTGCGAGCCGGCCGGCGCGGTCATCTGCCAGGCGTCGTTCTCCGCGCCCTGCTCGGCGACGAAGTCGAACACCACGTTGGCGCCGAGCCCGCCGGTCAGGTCCTTCACCGCGTCGATGTGCGTGCCGTCGGCCAGCACCGTCTCGTCCGCGCCGATCTGCTTGGCCAGCGCCAGCGCGTCCGGGTTGCGGTCGACGACCACGATCCGGGTGGCGGTGAGCGCGGCCAGCGCCTGGATGCCGATGTGGCCCAGCCCGCCGGCGCCCTGCACGACCGCGGTCGTCCCCGGGTAGAGGTCGGGGACGGCCTTGCGCACCGCGTGGTAGGCGGTGATGCCCGCGTCGGCCAGTGCCGCCACGTCGGCCGGGTTGGTGCTCGGATCGAGCTTCACGCAGGCCCGCGCGGTGGTGCGCAGGTACTCCGCCATCCCGCCGTCGTTGTTCGACAGGCCGGGGAAGAAGGCGTTCTCGCACTGCATGTCGCGCCCGGCCCGGCAGGCCAGGCACAGCCCGCAACTGGGCTGCGGGTGCAGGATCACGGTGTCGCCGACCGCGACGTTGGTGACCCCGTCGCCGATCGCGTGCACCCAGCCGGCGTTCTCGTGGCCGATCACGTAGGGCAGCTCGGGCCCCATCGCCTCGGCCCACTGGCCCTCGAGGATGTGCAGGTCGGTGCGGCACACCCCGGCGCCGCCGATCTTGACGACCACGTCCAGCGGGCCGGCCAGGGTCGGCTCGGGGATGTCGTCGATCTTCGGATCGGAGTGGTAGGCGTGCACCCGGACGGCCTTCATCGGCCACCTCCCAGGACGTCACGGAGGACGTCGTCGACTGCCTCCGATTCCAGCCCGGGGGCCGTGCGGCAACAACTGCCGCCATTCCACATGGCGATAAAACGGACGCGCCGCCAACCGTGCCGACGTGGTGAGCAGGCAGAACGGGCGAGTCGGCGGCCGATCGGGAGGGCCGGGCCGCCCCCGGGCCGGGTGGCGACCCGTACCGGTGACACGCGGCGGGCGCGGCCCACCGGGCCGGGACTACCGTCGCGCCCATGCGGGTCGTGATCGCCGGAGGGCACGGGAAGATCGGGTTGCGGGTGGCCGCGCTGCTGGCCGCCCGCGGGGACGTGGTCGTCGGGGTGGTGCGCAACCCGGACCACCGGGCCGACCTGGAGCAGGCCGGCGCCGAACCGGTGGTGCTCGACCTGGAGTCGGCCGCGGTCGGCGAGCTGACCGACCACCTGCGCGGCGCGGACGCGGTGGTGTTCGCCGCCGGTGCCGGGCCGGGCAGCGGGGTCGACCGCAAGGACTCCGTTGACCGGGCCGCGGCGGTGCTGCTGGCCGACGCCGCCCACCTGGCCGGGATCCGCCGCTACCTGCTGGTGTCCTCGATGGGCGTGGACGACCCGCCGGCCCCGGGCACCGACGAGGTGTGGGCGGCGTACCTGGCGGCGAAGAAGGCGGCCGAGGACGCGATCCGCGACACCGAGCTGGACTGGACGATCCTGCGCCCCGGCCGGCTCACCGACGGCCCCGGCACCAACTCGGTGTCGCTCACCCCGCCGCCCGGCGCGCCCGGCGAGGTCACCCGGGACGACACCGCGGCCGTGCTCGTCGCGCTGCTGGACACCCCGGGCACCGCCGGTCTGGTCCTGGAGCTGCGCGAGGGCGACGCGGACGTGCTCGAGGCGGCCGTGGCGGTGACCCGGTGAGCGCCCGGGAGGCCGACGTCGTCGTCATCGGCGGCGGCGCCATCGGGGAGAACGCCGCCGGCTACGCGGTGCAGGCCGGGCTGTCCGCGGTGATCGTGGAGGCCGAGCTGCTCGGGGGCGAGTGCTCCTACTGGGCGTGCATGCCGTCCAAGGCGCTGCTGCGCACCGGGCAGGCGGTCGAGGCGGTGCGCCGGCTGCCCGGCACCACCGCCGACTTCGACCCGGCCGCCGTGCTGGCCCGCCGCGACACCATCACCCACGACTGGAACGACGACAGCCAGGTCGAGTGGGCCGAGGGCGCCGGCATCGGGGTGGTCCGCGGGCACGCCCGGATCACCGGTGAGCGCACGGTCGTCGTGGACGGCCCGGAGCCGGTCGAGCTCACCGCCCGGCACGCCGTCGTGGTGTGCACCGGCAGCGTGCCGGTCACCCCGCCGGTGCCCGGCCTGGACACCGTCCGCACCTGGAGCTCCCGGGACGCCACCGCGGCGAAGGAGGTCCCGCGCCGGCTCGGCGTGCTCGGCGGCGGGGTCGTCGGCTGCGAGCTGGCCCAGGCGTTCCGCCGGCTCGGCTCCGAGGTGGTCCTGCTCCAGCGCGGTCCCCGGCTGCTGCCCGGCGCCGAGCCGTTCGCCGGCGAGCGGGTGGCCGCGGCGCTGCGCGCGGACGGCGTGGACGTCCGGCTGACCACCGGCCTGGACTCGGTGGCCGCCGACGGCGACGCCATCGTCCTGCACGTCGGGGGCGGCACCGTCGTGGTGGACGAGCTGCTGGTCGCCACCGGCCGCCGGCCCCGCACCGACGACGTCGGCGTGGACGTCGTCGGCCTGACCCCGGGCGATCCGCTGACCGTGGACGATTCCGGGCTGGTCCAGGGCGTCGCCGGGGAGTGGCTGTACGCGGCCGGCGACGTCACCGGCCGAGCGCCGCTGACCCACCAGGGCAAGTACGCCGCCCGGATCGTCGGCGCCGTGATCGGGGCGCGGGCGCAGGGCCGCCCGGTCGACACCGCGCCGTGGGGCGAGCACTCGGCCACCGCCGACCACGCCGCCGTCCCGCAGGTGGTGTTCACCGACCCGGAGGTCGCCTCGGTCGGCCGCACCGAGGCCGCGGCCCGGGAGGCCGGGATCGACCTGCGGGTGGTCGACATCCCGATCGCGGTCGGCGGCTCGACGGTGCACGCCGACGGCTACGACGGGGCCGCGCGGATGCTGGTGGACCAGGCCCGCGGAGTGCTGGTCGGGGTGACCTTCGTCGGCCAGGACGTCGCCGAGATGATCCACGCGGCCACCGTCGCGGTGGTCGGCCAGGTGCCGCTGCACCGGCTCTGGCACGCGGTGCCCGCGTACCCGACGATCAGCGAGGTGTGGCTGCGGCTGCTGGAGGCCTACCGCGCCGACGCCTAGCGGGAGCTGCCGGGCCGGGCTCAGCCGGTCTGGGTGAGCGCGGCGGCCACGCCCAGGGTCACCGCCATCAGCGCGACCTCCAGCCCGGCCCAGCGCAGCACCGGCGACCGGTGGGCGGCCAGCCGCCGCCGGGCCAGCCCGCCGAGCCCGGCCAGCACCACCATCAGCACGGTCTTGGTGAGCACCAGCCAGCCGTAGCCGGTGGTGACCAGCGCGGCCCAGTCCTCCAGCCGGGTGAACGCGTTCACCACCCCGGTCACCGCGACCGCGATGACGCAGCCGGTGGCCAGCTTCGAGAACCGCGGCAGCACGTCGGCGAGCAGGGCGCGGTGGCGGGCCACCAGCGCCAGCAGCGCGGCCAGCCCGCCGACCCACAGCGCGGCCGCGCCGACGTGCAGCGCGGCCGCGATCACCGCGAGCTGGTGGTCGGGGGCGCTGCCGGTGTGCCCGGTGAGCGCCGGCATCAGGGTGCCGAGCAGGGCCGCGATCAACGGGATCCGCACCTGCACGGCGTCCGCGCGGCGCAGCCGGGCCACCGAGCAGCCGAGCACCGCCGCCGCGCAGCCCGCGGTCAGCAGCATCCCGCGCCCGGCCGACAGCTGGGTGGCCCAGGCCGCCACGTCGCCCGCGGCGAGGCGGGACACCGGCACGTCGAGCGCGGCCGCGCTGCGGAACGCGACCCCGGCCAGCACCAGCACCAGCCAGCACCCGGCGGCCACCACGACGGCCCGGTCGGCGGTGGCCTGCACCCGCACCAGGTCGCGCAGCGCGCTGCCGGGCAGGGTCGTGGCGCCCAGCGGGAGGAGCACCCCGAGCAGGGTGAGCCCGACGCAGGCCACCCCGGCCGCGTCCATCCCGGACCGGGTGACCGACGTCCCGACCAGCACCGGGAGGTCCGCTGCGGCCACCGCGCCACCGACCAGCCCGGCCAGGAACGCGCTGCCGGCCACCAGCCCGACCCAGCCCGCCACCGCCCGCAGCCGGGCGGAGCGGTCGGCCGACGGGCCCGTGGCCGACCGGGTCATCCGCGCCCGAGCCGCAGCGCGGCCACCACGCCGCCGCCGACCAGCACGGCGGCGCCGAGGAGCCACGGCCAGACCGGCGCGCCCCCGTCGTCGTCCGCGTCCGCCGCCTGCGGGGCGGTCGGGGCCGCGGTGGCCGGGGCGCCGGCGGTCGGCGGGGAAGGTGCCGGCGGGACCTGCGCGGCCGGTCCGTCCGCGGTGAGGATGAACGCGATGGCGCCGGTGATCGGGTGGCCGTCGTCGGAGACGACCCGGTACCCGACCTGGTAGCGGCCGGCCGGCCCGAGCGGGTCCACGGCGGTGCTGAGGGCGCCGTCGACCGCGGTGGGGTCACCGCTCTGGTACTCCGTGCCGTCCGGGCCGACCACGGTGAGCGAGGCGAACTCGGCGGGCACGGACTCGTTGAAGGTCAGCGTCACCCGGGACGGGCCGGTGTCCAGGGTGGCGCCGTCGGCCGGGTCGCTGCTCAGCAGCCGGGTGTGGGCCAGGGCGGGGCCGGCCCCGAGCAGCAGCGCCAGCCCGCAGAGCAGGGCCACCGCCAGGCCCCGCGGGGTCGACCCGGTCCGGCGGCGCGACCCATCCCGGCCGGCCGGGGTCGGGGACCCGCGCTCACCGGCCTCGCGGTTCGAGGTGCTGGGCGGCCCGCTGTCGGCGGGCAACGGGGCCGCACCGGGCCCGAGGGCGGTCGTCGGGCGCAGTGCGCGGCGAGCTGGGTGTGCGGACATGGGGTCTCCGGTGGGGTGGTGCGGTGCAGGGGGCGGTCAGCACCCCACCGGAGGGCCCCGCCGCACGTGCGTGACGGCGAGCGCGCGGGCGATCCGGGCCGGCACGGCCGGACCGGGTACCACCGGGACCGCGAGCGGCCGGTCCGCGGCCGGCGGCGCGATCCGCCGGGGGACCACCCGCCGCAGGGCCGCGCCGAGCGCGGCCAGGCCCCGGTCGGCGTGCCGCAGGGCGAGCACGGACACCGCGGTCACCGCGGCGTGCACGGCGACCATCGTCGGACCGGTCAGGGCGGCCGGGTCGTGCAGCGCGTGGTGCTGGTCGTGCACGGCCACCATCACCAGGTGCAGCCCGAACTGCCCGGCACCCAGCACCGCGGCCGTCCCGACCGGCCCGCGGCAGCGCTCGGCCACCGCGACCACCGGCCAGGCCAGCAGCGGCAGCAGCACGACCAGCAGGGCCAGGTCGGGCACCGACCCGCCGCCGGCCAGGTGACCGACCGCGGTGAGCAGGGCGGTCAGCGCGACCAGCACGCCCCCGCGGGAGCCGCGCGCCCACTGCGCGCCGCGCTCCACGGACCGGTCCATGGGCACCGACGGTAGTCCAGCCCACCTGTGCGGCCCGCGCTTCCCGGCGGTCGTGCGACGGGCGGCGGCCGGGATGGGATCAGTGCAGGACGCCCAGGTGGGTGAGCAGCGCCACCTCGATGTGGTCGAGCTCGCCGCTGATGGCGCGGTAGGCGGTCCGCCGGCGCGGAGTGGGCATCTGCTCGGCCGCGCGCACCGCCACCGCCAGGTCCGCCAGCCGCGGCCGGGTGTCCAGCGCGAACCGGCGCGCGGCGTCGGTGCTGCGCGACTCGGTGCCCGGGTCGAGCTCGTCGAGGGCCTCGGCGAGCCGGGACAGCCGGGCGTGCAGCGCCCCGCCCGGGCCGGCGTAGGCCGACAACTGGCCGGGTTCGACGCCCAGCCGGGCGGCCCGGTAGGCGTCCCAGCGGTACCGGGCCACCCCGGCCACGGCCAGCGCGTACGGCGCGAGCAGCGGCGCGACCGCCTTGCTCACCCCGATCAACCGCTTGGCCCGGGCCGCGGTCAGCGGCTTGCGGGCGGCGCGCGCCACGTCGGTGACCGTCTCGGCCACCGACTCCTCGTCCGCCGCACCGGCTCGTCGCCGCAGACCCATCCCGCGCACCCCCTCGTCCCGGCTCCGGACCCTCGGCTCCGGGTCGGTCCAGCCTAGTGCCGCCGCCCCCGGGCCACCCGCCCACCGCGCCCACCCCGCCCCGCGCCCGGCAAGCCACCTTCCGGACGTCCGGTGCCGGGAAGGCCACCTCGCTGCCGGGTGGCGCCGGGAGGGTGCCTTCAGGCGTTCGGGCACGTGGGGGCGGCGCAGCGGTGGCCCGGTCCACGGGGTGACCTTCCGGACCCCGGAGGAGGGGCGCGCGGTGCGGGGCAGCGGGAGTGTCGGCGCCGGTCACTACCCTCGGACCCGTGACGGCACTCGAGAACCGGCCCGGCGCGGGCCTGCCCCCGGCCCGGGGCATCGTGCTCGACGCCGTGGCCACCACCCGCTGCCGGCGCCGGGTCCACCTCGACCACGACCCGACGGCCGCCGCGGCGCCGCGCGCGCTGCCCGACCCGGCGCTGGAGCAGCGCCGGGCCGACGCGGTGGAGCACCGGGTGCGGATCGGTGCGGTGCTGGCCGACGCGGCCGGGTCCGGCTGGCACCGGGTGCCCGCCGGCTCGGTGGCCGAGCGGGCCGCCGCCACCGCCGCCGCGGTCGCCGCCGACGCCCCGCTGATCTGGGACGCCGTGCTCCCCGACGACGGCCGCCGCCGCGGCGGCGCCGAGCTGCTGGTCCGGCTGCCCGCCGGCGGCTACCTGCCGGTGCTGGTGGTGCGCCACCGCATCACCGACCCGGGCGAGGGGGCGCTCACCTCCCCGCTCACCGACCCGCGGCCGTCCGCGGCCGCCCCCGACCCGCGCCGCAAGGTCCGCTCCCAGCCCCGCGACCTGCTGCGGCTGGCCCACCTCGACCGGATGCTGCGGGCCGCGGGCTGGAGCCCGCCCGACGGCGTCGCGCACGCCGAGCTGGGCGGGGTCGTCGGCCTGGACGCCGACGTCGTGGTCTGGCACGACCTGCGGGCCGGCCACTGGCCGGGTGGGCGGTCCACGCTGCTGGAGTACGACCTGCGCT
>DASQMQ010000254.1:0-2428 GCA_035645455.1 Pseudonocardia sp. | reverse complement strand
CGGTGCCGGGCCTCCCGATCGGGAGCTGCTCGGCGCGGCCGATGTCGCCCGCACCATCGCGCGCATGGCGCACCAGATCATCGAGAAGACCGCGGGCGCGCAGGGCGTCGTGCTGATCGGCGTGCCCACCCGGGGGGCCGTCCTGGCCACCCGGCTGGCCGCGGCGATCGGGGAGTTCAGCGGCACCGCGCCGGCCGTCGGGTCGGTGGACCCCACGCTCTACCGCGACGACCTGCGCCGCGGCCCGACCCGCCCGCTGTCGGGCACCACCGTCCCCGAGGGCGGCGTGGACGACGCGCTGGTCGTGCTGGTCGACGACGTGCTGATGTCCGGCCGCACCGTCCGCGCCGCGCTGGACGCGCTCGCCGAGCACGGCCGTCCGCGCGCGGTGCAACTGGCCGTGCTGGTCGACCGCGGCCACCGCGAACTGCCCATCCGCGCGGACTACGTCGGCAAGAACGTGCCCAGCGCCCGGGACGAGCAGATCCTGGTGCTGCTGGCCGAGTCCGACGGGGCGGACGGGGTCCGGCTGCGCCGGTCCCCGGGTGCGGCCGGCGCCGGAGCCGAACCCGGCGGGCCCGGTCCGGAGGGGGCGCCGTGAGGCACCTGCTGTCGGTGGCCGACCTCGACGCGGCCGCCGCGACCGCCCTGCTGGACACCTCCGACCGCCTCAAGCAGGCGCTGCTGGGCCGCGAGATCCGCAAGCTGCCCACGCTGCGCGGGCGGACCGTGATCACGGTGTTCTACGAGAACTCCACCCGCACCCGGGTGTCGTTCGAGATCGCCGGCAAGTGGATGAGCGCGGACACGGTGAACGTCAGCGCGTCGGGCTCGTCGGTGTCCAAGGGCGAGTCGCTGCGGGACACCGCGCTGACCCTGTCGGCGATGGGCGCGGACTGCGTCGTGGTCCGCCACCCCGCCTCCGGCGCCGCGCACCGGCTGGCCGGCTGGATCGACCGGGACGCCGGGGCGACCGGCACCCGCACCGCGATCGTCAACGCCGGTGACGGCACCCACGAGCACCCCACCCAGGCCCTGCTGGACGCGGCCACCGTGCGCGAGCGGCTCGGCGGGATCGCCGGGCGGCGGATCGGCATCGTCGGCGACGTGCTGCACAGCCGGGTCGCCCGGTCCAACGTGTTCCTGCTGGCCACCCTGGGCGCCGAGGTGGTGCTGGTGGCCCCGCCGACGCTGCTGCCGGTGGGGGTCGACCACTGGCCGTGCCGGATCGGCACCCACCTGGACGCCGAGCTGCCGGCGCTGGACGCGGTGATGATGCTGCGGGTGCAGGCCGAGCGCATGCACGGCGCGTTCTTCCCGTCCGCCCGCGAGTACGCCGTCGGCTACGGGCTGTCCGCAGAGCGGGCCGCGCTGCTGCCCGAGCACGCCATCGTGCTGCACCCGGGCCCGATGGTGCGCGGCATGGAGATCGCCCCCGCGGTCGCCGACGGGCCGCGCTCGGCGGTGCTGGCCCAGGTCGCCAACGGCGTGCACGTCCGGATGGCCGTCCTCTACCACCTGCTCGCGGGAGCCCCGCAGTGACCGACGCCCCGACCGGCGCCCCGACCGGCGACCTGCTCATCACCGGTGCCCGCCCGTACGGCGAGGACCGGGTGGACCTGCTGGTCCGCGACGGCGTCGTCGTCGAGCTGGGCGCCGGGATCGGCGGCCGCGACGACGTGGCCGACCTGCCCCGGCTGGCTGCCGAGGGCCGGGTCCTGCTGCCCGGCTTCGTCGACCTGCACACCCACCTGCGCGAGCCCGGCGGCGAGGAGTCCGAGACCGTCGACACCGGCTCGGCCGCCGCCGCGCTCGGCGGGTTCACCGCGGTGTTCGCCATGCCCAACACCGACCCGGTGGCCGACTCCGCGGTCGTCGTCGAGCACGTCCGCCGGCGCGGCGAGGAGGTCGGCCTGGTCGACGTGCACCCGGTCGGCGCGGTCACCGTCGGCCTGGCGGGCGCGAAGCTCGCCGAGCTCGGCACCATGGCGCGCTCGGCGGCCCGGGTGCGGATGTTCAGCGACGACGGCCGCTGCGTGCACGACCCGCTGATCATGCGCCGGGCCCTGGAGTACGCCTCGGCGCTGGACGTGGTGATCGCCCAGCACGCCGAGGACCACCGCCTCACCGCCGGGGCGCAGGCCCACGAGGGGGTGGTGGCGTCCCGGCTCGGACTGGCCGGCTGGCCGGCCACCGCCGAGGAGACCGTGGTGGCCCGGGACTGCGCGCTGGCCCGGGAGGCGGGCGCGGCGCTGCACGTCTGCCACGTGTCCTCGGCGCGCACCGTGGAGGTGCTGCGCGCGGCCAAGGCCGCCGGGGTCCGGGTGTCGGCCGAGGTCACCCCGCACCACCTGCTGCTCACCGACGCCGCGCTGACCGGCTACGACCCGGTGCACAAGGTCAACCCGCCGCTGCGCACGGCCGAGGA
>DASQMQ010000253.1:0-3490 GCA_035645455.1 Pseudonocardia sp. | reverse complement strand
CCCGCAGCGTTCGCCGCCGCGTGGTCCGGATCCGCCGCAGGCTGGCGCCGATCGCCTCCCGCATCAGCACCGCCATGCGACCCTCCTCGTCGACGTCCGCCGGATCGGTCCGGTGATGAGATCACCGTACCGACATCCGCGCCCGCGCGACGGCGCTCGCCGCCGACCGTCCCGTCCGCCCAGGGCGAACACGCTCCCGGGCGTCATCCCGCACGGAGCGTGGAGACCGGCGCGGCTCAGCCGCCGTCCCCCGCCGGGGCGGTGGCCGCGGCTCGCAGCCGGACCGCGCGCAGCACGTAGTCCAGGCCGGTGACCACGGTCAGCACCAGCGCGGCGATCATCACCGTCCAGCGCAGCGCGTCGACCGGGCCCGCGGCTTCGAGCAGCTCGGTCAGCGGCAGCACGAACAGCCCGATGGCCACCGTCTGCACCAGCGTCTTGGCCTTGCCGCCGCGGCTGGCCGGGATGATGCCGTGCCGGAGCACGACGAACCGCAGCAGCGTGATGCCGAGCTCGCGGCCCATGATGACCACGGTCACCCACCAGGGCAGCTGGCCCAGCGCGGAGAGCCCGATCAGCGCCGCGCCGATCAGCGCCTTGTCCGCGATCGGATCGGCGATCGTGCCGAACGCGGTCACCAGCCCCCACCGGCGGGCCAGTTCCCCGTCGAACCGGTCGGTCACCGCGGCCAGCGCGAACACCCCGAACGCGGCCAGCCGCCAGTCGGTGTCGGTGCCGTCGCCGTGCACGAGGAACGCGACGAACACCGGGACCAGCAGCAGCCGCACCCCGGTGAGCACGTTGGCGATGTTGAGCACCGGCGGCGGGGCGGCCGACGGCACGCTCACGGCCGGCTCCCCCGCACAGCGCTCACCGCGCGCTCCGCGACAGCGCGGGCGCCAGCCCGGAGCGCTCGACCAGCTCCCGCGGGGAGACCACCAGGTCCGCCCCCTCGGTGCCGACGACGACCGCGCGGACCAGGTCGCCCACCGCGAGGCCGCTGCCCCGCTCGAGGACGCACTCGCCGTCGACCTCGGGAGCCTGGTGCGCGGCCCGCCCGGTGCACTCCATGTCCTCGTCCTCGGCCGCCTCGACCAGCACCTCGACCTCGGTACCGACCCGGTCCTCAGCGCGCTGGGCCATCAGCTCGTCGGCCAGCGCGGCGATCCGGGACACCCGTTCGGCGACCACCTCGGGCGCCAGCTTGCCGTCGTAGCCGGCGGCCTCGGTGCCGTCCTCGTCGGAGTAGCCGAAGACCCCGACCGCGTCGAGCCGGGCACCGGTGAGGAACGCCTCCAGCTCGGCCACGTCGGCCTCGGTCTCGCCGGGGAAGCCGACGATCACGTTGCTGCGGATGCCGGCCTCCGGGGCCTGCGCACGGATCCGCTCGCACAGGTCGAGGAAGTCCGCACGGGAGCCGAACCGGCGCATCCGGCGCAGCACCGCCGGGCTGGCGTGCTGGAAGGACAGGTCGAAGTAGGGCGCGACGCCGGGGGTGGCGGCGATGGCCGCGATCAGGTCCGGGCGCATCTCGGCCGGCTGCAGGTAGCTCACCCGGATCCGGTCGATACCGGGCACGTGCGCCAGCCGGGGCAGCAGCCGGGCCAGCGCCCGGGTGCCGCCGGGCAGGTCCTTGCCGTAGGACGTGGAGTTCTCGCTGACCAGCACCAGCTCGCGGACGCCCTGCATGCCCAGCCAGGCCGCCTCGGCCACGACGTCGTCCGGCGGGCGGGAGATGAACGAGCCGCGGAAGGTCGGGATCGCGCAGAACGCGCACCGCCGGTCGCAGCCCGAGGCCAGCTTCACCGCGGCGACCGGACCGTCCGACAGCCGGGTGCGGCTCAGGTCGGGCAGCCAGGCGTGCCCCGGCACGGTCACCTCAGCGGCGGCGCCCGGCCGGTCGACCGGCGAGATCGGCAGCAGCGTGCGCCGGTCGACGGGCACGTGCGGCGCCGGGGCGTGCCCGCCGAGCACGTCGCCGAGCCGCTCGGCGAGCTCGGGGTAGGCGTCGAAGCCGAGCACCGCGTCCGCCTCGGGCAGGCTCTCGGCCAGCTCGGCGCCGTACCGCTCGGCCAGGCAGCCGACCGCCACGACCTTGCCGCCGCTGGCCTTCGCCGCGTCCGACGCGGCGAGCAGCGTGTCGATGGAGTCCTTCTTCGCCTGCTCGATGAAGCCGCAGGTGTTGACGACGATCACGTCCGGGGCCGGACCGCTGCCGTCCGGGCCGCCGTCGGCGTCCACCAGCTCCCAGCCGCTGCCCGACAGCCGGCCGGCCAGCTCCTCGGAGTCGACCTCGTTGCGGGCGCAGCCGAGGGTGAGCAGGGCGGCACGGCGCGGCGTCGCGGCGTCGTTGCGGGTCTCGGGCACGGGACCAGGGTATCCGCCGCGCTGTGATCTACTGCCGCCGTGGCAACGGTGGCCGTGCGGCGGGCCCGGACCGCCGACGTGGCGATGATCAAGGATCTGGTCGACCAGTACGCCGGGCGGGTGCTGCTGGCCAAGGAGATCGTCACCCTGTACGAGGCGGTGCCCGAGTTCCTGGTCGCCGAGCTGGACGGCCGGGTGGTCGGCTGCGGGGCGCTGCACGTGCTGTGGGAGGACCTCGGCGAGATCCGCACGGTCGCCGTGCACCCCTCGGTCGTCGGCCGCGGGGTGGGGCACGCGATCGTCGGGGCGCTCATCGACGGCGCCCGCGAGCTGGGGCTGCGCCGGCTGTTCGTGCTGACCTTCGAGAAGCAGTTCTTCAGCCGGCACGGCTTCGCCGAGATCGACGGCACCCCGGTCGCGCCGGACGTGTTCGCGGCCATGCTGCGCTCCTACGACGCCGGCGTCGCGGAGTTCCTCGACCTCGCCCACGTCAAGCCCAACACCCTCGGCAACGTCCGCATGCTCCTGCACCTCTGACAGCGAGGATGTAGGTGAGCCCCGCAGCCGGCCCACCCGCCTCCGGTTCAGGAAGGCCACCTTCCTGAACCGCGGCGGGTCAGGAAGGTGGCCTTCCTGTCCGCACAGGACCTGAAGGTGGCCTTCCTGAACCTCTGGGTCAGGAAGGTGGCCTTCCTGAACTCTGTTGATCGGCGGGCGCGGAGCGGGCGTGGTGTCGGGGGGCGGATCTAGGCTGGGGGTGTGTCCGCACCGACCGTCCAGGAGCCGCAGGTCCGCGGCCGTGCGCCGGCGGCCGCGCTGCGCCCGTACGTCAGCGCGTACACCGGGTACCGCACCGGGCCCGGGCCGCGCTCGGTGCACCAGGGCGTCGCGTCCCCGCACCTGACGTTCATCCTCTGCCTGGACGGCGCGGTCGAGATGCTGGCCAACGCCGACCGCTCCCGCCCGCCCGGGACCTTCGAGTCGCTGGTGGCCGGGCTGCACGACGGGCCGGCCGAGATCGCGGCCGGTGACCCGCAGACCGGCCTGGACCTGCGGCTCACCTGGCGCGGCGCCCGGGCGCTGCTCGGGCTGCCCGCCGCCGAGCTGGCCGGGGACACCGTGG
>DASQMQ010000252.1:0-1973 GCA_035645455.1 Pseudonocardia sp. | reverse complement strand
GCCACCTGCGCCGGGAGCTGCGGGTGGACAGCGAGCCCGAGGACGGCCAGCTGTCGCTGATCGGCGGCGACGCGCTGACCGGCGGTGCCGACCCCGGGGAGGAGGCCCCCAGCGGCGAGGCGGAGGCCGACCGGGCCCGCGCCGAGGCGCACATGGTCGCCGCCTCGGCGGTGGCCGAGCTGGCCGACGTGCTGGACGTCGAGCTGGCCGAGAAGGGCGGCCGGGAGCTGCTGGCCGAGCTGGAGCTGCCGCTGGAGTACGTGCTGGCCGACCTGGAGGCGGCCGGGATCGCGGTCGACCACCAGGCCCTCGCCGCGCTGGAGGCGGAGTTCGCCGCGCAGGTCAAGCAGGCCGCCCAGGACGCCTACCGGGTGATCGGCAAGGAGATCAACCTGGGTTCGCCCAAGCAGCTGCAGGTGGTGCTGTTCGACGAGCTGCAGATGCCCAAGACCAAGCGCACCAAGACCGGCTACACCACCGACGCCGACGCGCTGCAGACGCTGTTCGAGCAGACCGGCCACGAGTTCCTGTCGCACCTGCTGGTGCACCGCGACGCCACCCGGCTCAAGGTCACCGTCGAGGGCCTGCTCAAGTCCGTCGCCGACGACGGGCGCATCCACACCACCTACAGCCAGACCATCGCGGCCACCGGCCGGCTCAGCTCCACCGAGCCGAACCTGCAGAACGTGCCGATCCGCACCGCGGCCGGGCGGCGGATCCGGGAGACCTTCGTGGTCGGTGCCGGCTCGACCGGGGTCCGCTGGGCCGAGCTGATGACGGCCGACTACAGCCAGATCGAGATGCGGATCATGGCGCACCTGTCCGGGGACGAGGCGCTGATCGAGGCGTTCCGGTCCCAGCACGACTTCCACGCCGAGACCGCCGCGCGGGTGTTCGGGGTCGAGGCCACCGCGGTGTCCCAGGAGCAGCGGGCCAAGATCAAGGCGATGAACTACGGGCTGGCCTACGGGCTGTCCGCGTTCGGTCTGAGCAACCAGCTGCGGATCTCCACCGACGAGGCGCGCGGGCTGATGGACGGCTACTTCGAGGGTTTCGGCGGCGTGCGCGACTACCTGCACAGCGTGGTCGACGTGGCCCGCAAGGACGGCTACACCGCCACCATCATGGGCCGTCGCCGCTACCTGCCCGACCTCACCAGCGACAACCGCCAGCGCCGGGAGATGGCCGAGCGGATGGCGCTCAACGCCCCGATCCAGGGCAGCGCGGCCGACATCATCAAGGTCGCCATGCTCAACGTGCACCGGGCGCTGCAGGCCGAGGGGCTGCGCAGCCGGATGCTGCTGCAGGTGCACGACGAGCTGGTCCTGGAGATCGCCGACGGCGAGCGCGCGGCGGTGGACGCGCTGGTCCGCCGGGAGATGGCGGCCGCGGCCGAGCTGAGCGTGGCGCTGGAGGTCTCGGTCGGCTACGGCCGCAGCTGGGACGACGCCGCCCACTGACGCCCGCTGAGGCTCACCGACGCCCGCTGAGGCCCACTAACGCCCGCTGAGGCCCACCGAGGCCCACTGGCGCGGTCAGGCAGGAGGGTTCGGGGAGTGGTCGTGCACCCGCAGGACCGCCGGGCCGCGCCGTAGCGTGCCGTCGTCCAACGGCTCGCAGCGCACGCCGCCGCGCCCGCGCATCGCCCGCCACGCCCCCGGCGCGAGCACCACGTCCAGCCACCGGCACGGGCTCGCCGGGCGGTGCGCGCGGAACCGGACCGGGCCGTCGCCGGAGTCGAGGCTGAACACCGCGCCGGCGACCGCGGCGCCGCCCGGTTCCCGCCGGGCGGCCAGCGCGTCCACCGGCAGCCCGGCGGGCAGGCCGCGGACGACGATGTTGCGCCGGGTCAGCAGCGGGTCGGGCGGGTGGTCGAGGGCCAGGTCGGCGGCCACCGCCTCCAGGGCCTCCACGCCGAGCACGGTCACCGCCGCGCGGCGGTGGGCCGGATGGGCGAAGTAGCGGTCCCCGAC
>DASQMQ010000251.1:0-4414 GCA_035645455.1 Pseudonocardia sp. | reverse complement strand
CGCTGGACCAGGACTGACCGCCCGCACCACGGCGAAGGGCCCGGACCGCGAGGTCCGAGCCCTTCGCCGGACGCGCGAGGTCGCCCCGACGCCCAGGCCGTGACTCTCCGGCCGGGGCGTCAGGCGTTGACCGGGGTGTCGGCGTGCTCGCGGCAGGTCTCGGCCTCCGGGCGGGCCTCCAGCCGCTCGTCGTCGATCTCCCGGTCGCACACCGAGCAGCGGCCGTAGGTGCCCTCGTCCAGACGACCCAGGGCCGCCTCGATCCGGCGGCGCTGCAGACCGACGGTGTCGGCGAGCAGCTCCGCGTCCATGGTGTTGGCCACCTCGGTGCCGTAGTCCCCGGGGTGCTGGCCCAGGGCGCCCTCCTGGCCGAGGGTGTCCGCGGAGGCCTCCTCGCGGGTCTCGGCGGCGAAGCGGGCGCGCTCGTCGAGCTCGGCCAGCTCGGTGGTCAGCAGCTCGCGGGCGTGGTCGGGGTTCACGGACGTCCTCCGGGTTCGGGGTGCGGGCCCGCTGCGGTGCCGGACCCGCGTGGTCGGGTGCTGCACGGTCGGGTGCTGGGGCTTACCCGGCCACCCGGCCCGCCACACCCGACCGGACCCGCTCTCAGCCGCCGGGGTGGCGGGCGCGCGGCGCTCGGCCCTGCGGCTGCTCGACGGGCTCCACCCACGGTGCCGGTCCGATCGGGCGCACCTGCGGGTCCTCGGCCAGCGCGAGCGCCTCGCCGTGGTGCTTGAGCCGCATCGGCGGCCCGCTGACCAGCCGGTACTCCGCCTCGTCCGGCCGGATCTCGACCCGCAGGCTGCGTCCCTGCCAGTGCAGCCCGAACGAGATCCGGGACAGCGCCGGCGGCAGCCGGGGCGAGAACTGCAGGCCGCTGCCGTCGTTGCGCATCCCGCCGAACCCGGCCACCACCGCGGTCCAGGTCCCGGCCATGGACGCGATGTGCACGCCGTGGTCGGAGTTGCCGGCCAGGTCGTTGAGGTCCACCAGGGCGGCCTCGGCCAGGTAGTCGTAGGCCAGGTCGAGGTGCCCGGTCCAGGCCGCGATCACCGCCTGGGTGCACGCCGACAGCGAGGAGTCGCGCACGGTCAGCGCCTCGTAGTAGGCGAAGTTGCGCGCCATCTGCTCGGCGGTGAAGGCGTCCGGGCGCAGCTGCATCGCCAGCACCAGGTCGGCCTGCTTGATCACCTGCTTGCGGTACAGGTCGAAGTAGGGCACGTGCAGCAGCAGCGGGTACATCGAGGGCGGGGTGTGCGCGAAGTCCCACACCTGGTGGTCGGTGAAGCCCTCCGACTGCGGGTGCACGCCGAGCACCTCGTCGAACGGGATGCGCATGGACTTGGCCGCGTCCCGCCAGCTGGCCATCTCCTCGGCGTTGACCCCGAGCCGGGCGGCCGCGCGGGTGTGCCGGGCCGCGGTGTCGGCGGCGACCCGCAGGTTCTGCTGCGCCATCAGGTTGGTGTAGACGTTGTTGTCCACGATCGCGGTGTACTCGTCCGGGCCGGTCACCCCGTCGATGCGGAACTGCCCCGCCGAGTCGTGGTGGCCCAGCGAGCGCCACAGCCGGGCCGTGGCGACCAGCAGCTCCAGCCCGACCTCGCGCTCGAACTCGACGTCGCCGGTGGCCGCGACGTGGCGGCGGACGGCGTCGGCGATGTCGGCGTTGATGTGGAACGCCGCGGTGCCGGCCGGCCAGTACCCCGAGCACTCCTGGCCGCGGATGGTCCGCCACGGGAACGCCGCGCCCTGCAGCCCCAGCTGCTCGGCGCGCTGGTAGGCCAGCGGCAGGATCGACTGCCGCCAGCGCAGCGCGTCCGCGGCCGCGTCCGGGGCGAGGTGGCTCAGCACCGGGATGCAGAAGGTCTCGGTGTCCCAGAACGTGTGGCCGTCGTAGCCCTCACCGGTCAGTCCCTTGGCCCCGATCGCGCGCCGCTCGGCCCGGGCGCCCGCCTGCAGGACGTGGAAGGTCGCCAGCCGGACGGCCTGCTGCAGCTCGGCGTCGCCGTCCAGCTCGATGTCCGCGGACACCCAGAAGTCGTCGAGGTACTGGCGCTGCTCGGCGAGCAGTCCGGGCCAGCCGGTGTAGCGGGCCGCGGCGAGCGCCGCGCGGACCTGGTCGTGCAACGCCGGGTTCGACCGCCGCGAGGACCAGCCGTAGGCGACGTACTTGACGACGGTGAGCTTCTGCCCCGGCGCCAGCCGGGCGATCACCGTGGTGCGGCCGATGTCCTCGGTGGCCTCCGAGGTGACCTTGAACCCGTCCGGGCCGGTCACCTCGTGGTCCATCGCCGCGGCCACCCGCAGCCCGGACCGGCGGGTCTGGTGGATCAGCGTGGCGCCGGCGTCGTCGCTGCGGTGCTGCTCGGAGACCAGCGGGTCGGTCAGCGCCGCCTCCACCCGCGGGTCGTCGTCGCCGCGGGCCGGCAGCTGCTCGTTGGCCACCAGCTCGGACTGCACGACCAGCAGCGCCGTGGCGTCGAGCACCTCGACCTCGTAGCAGATCGCCGCGATCGCCCGCTGGGTCAGCGAGACCAGCCGGGTGCTGCACACCCGCACCGCGCGCCCGGCCGGGGACTCCCACTCCACGGTCCGGGTGAGCGTGCCGGCCTGCATGTCCAGCACCCGCTCGTGGCGGCGCAGGTAGCCGTAGCGCAGGTCGAACGGCTCGTCCTCGACCAGCAGCCGGATGATCTTGCCGTTGGTCACGTTGATGATGGTCTGGCCGGACTCGGGGTAGCCGTAGCCGCCCTCGGCGTAGGGCAGCGGGCGGCGCTCGTAGAACGAGTTGAGGTAGGTGCCCGGCATGGCGTGCGGCTCGCCCTCGTCGAGGTTGCCGCGCAGCCCGATGTGCCCGTTGGACAGCGCGAACACCGACTCGACCTGGCCCAGCGCGTCCAGGTCCAGGGTGGGCTCGCGGACCACCCACGGCTCGACGGTGAACGGGCGGCCCGGATCGGGGCTCATGCCGCCCCGTCCAGCAGCTCGGCCAGGTCGGCCACGACGACGTCGGCGCCGTGCTCGCGCAGCAGGTCGGCGTGCCCGAGGCGGTCCACCCCGATCACGAAGCCGAACCCGCCGGCCTTCCCGGCCGCCACCCCGGCCAGCGCGTCCTCGAACACCACCGCGGCCGAGCGGTCGACCCCCAGGTCCTGCGCGGCGGCCAGGAAGGTGTCCGGCGCGGGCTTGCCGGGGATGCCGCGCTCGCGCGCGGTCACCCCGTCGACCCGGTGGTCGATCATCGCGGTCAGGCCGGCCACCTCGAGCACCTGCTCGGCGTTGGCCGACGAGGAGACCACCGCGGCCAGTAGCCCGGCCCGCTTCACCGCCTCCAGGTAGCGCACCGAGCCCGGGTAGACCTCCACCCCGACGGTGACGATCTTCTCCTGGACCAGGTCGTTCTTGATGGTCGACAGCGCCTGCAGGGTCTCCGCGCCGGGCGCGTCGCCCGGCCCGCCCTCGGGCAGCTCGATACCGCGGGAGCGCAGGAACGAGTCCGTGCCGGCCAGCCGGGGCTTGCCGTCGACGTAGGGACCGTAGTCGGCCTTGACGTCGAACGGCACGAACGGCGTGCCGTCGCGCTCCGAGCGGGTCCGCAGGTAGTCGTCGAACATCTGCTTCCACGCCGCTGCGTGCACGCTGGCGGTGTCGGTGAGCACACCGTCGAGGTCGAAGAGGCACGCGCGCGTGCCGTCGGGGAGGCCGAGCATGGACGAACGGTACCCATCGTCGCCCGCCCGCCCCGTCCGGCTCGCACTTACCGGCTGGTGAACTCCGTTCAGTCGAGTGACGCTGCTCCGGATGCCGGCAGGACGATCACCGCGGGCTGCCCGGCCGGACCCTGCACGGTCACCGTGCAGCCGGCCCCGGCCGCCCGGACCGCCACGCTGAGCAGCCCGCCCTCGCGGCGCGGCTCGATGTCGCCCTGGACCACCTCGCGCACCGCGGCGAGCACCCGCAGCGGCGGCACCGCCACCGCGGCCAGCGCGGCCGCGTCGGCCTCGACGGTCAGCTCCACCGACAGCCGCCGGCCGAACCGGGCCTGCTCCAGCTGCAGGTAGCCGCGCACCGCGTCCAGTTCGCGGGCCAGCGTGCTCGGCGCGTCGCCGGGCACGTCGGCGGCCCGGGACAGGTCGGCGAAGCCGAACAGCAGCTCGCGGGCCCGGCCGGGGTCGGTGCGGATCAACGCGGCGATGGTGTTGAGCGAGTTGTAGACGAAGTGCTGCTCCAGCCGGCGGGCCGCCACCGGGTCGGGCCCGGCCGCGGGGGCCTGCGGTTCGGGAGCCGCCGGGTGGGCCGGCTCGACCCTGGGCACCGCTGCCGGCACGGCAACCGGCACGGCGGTCGATCCGGTGGCGCCCCGGGTGGTGGTGGGCACGGTGGGCACCGTGGGCGCGGTGGGCACGGTGGCGGCGGG
>DASQMQ010000250.1:0-5251 GCA_035645455.1 Pseudonocardia sp. | reverse complement strand
GAGGCCGGATGCCCGCCGCCGGAGTCGCGGCGGTGCCGGCGCGACCGGCCAGCGCGCTGCGGGTCAGGGCCGTCCCGTCGGCCACCACCGGCTCGCCGGCCCCGACCACACCGGGGCCGGTCCGCTGCAGCGGGAGGTCGGACACCACGACGGCGGCCAGCGCGACGGCCGGGGTGCCGGACCGGCCGCCGTCCGCAGTGGGTACGCCGCCGGGTGCGCCCGGCGCCCCGGGACGGTTGCCGCCCTCGCCGTCGAGGGCGGTGCCGCTGCCGGTGTCGGGGCGCAGGCCGAGGTCCTGGAGCACCGCCGGTGCGAGCACCGCGGTGACGGTGAACAGCATCCCGGCGGCCCCGGCCACCCGGCGCAGCCGCAGCGGTGTGGCCTCGGCCGGCGGCGCGGGCGCCGGCCGGGAGTGGCCCCGGGGCAGCAGGGGGCGGTCCGCCGCCCGCCGGGCTCGCCCCTCGCGGCGCAGCAGCGCGCCGACCGAGATCGGGCCCGCGGCGCCCGGCCCCGGCTGCCCGATGGCCAGGAGCCGGTCGGTGGGTGCGGCGGGCGCGGGCCGGCAGCGGGCGACGAGCTCCTCCACCGACACCGGGTGGGCCGAGCGACGCGGGTCGAGCCGCCGGTGGTCGGGGATGTCCACGGTCGGGCACCTCTCCTCGGGAACGTAGTGGCGGACGGTGGGCAGACAATTACTACGTCTGCCGCAGTGCGACCCGCCAGATGCCGTTCATCCACTCGTCGCTCTCCACCCGAACAGCCCACCCCCGCGCTCGGCGCTGCAGGTCGACCGCTCAGCGTGCACGGTGCGGGCGACGCCCCCTCGCCACGGTGCCCACCTCGCCTGATGGGATTCCCCGACCGTCCCGGCCGACGCCGTCACCGCCCGGCGCCCGGGACCCCTCGTCACCCCTGGTGACCGGGTGGGGCTCTCCGGTCCCGCAGAAGGGTGGCGCTGGGTCGGTCGAGCAGACCCCGGCCGGCCGCGCAGAACGCCGGGACCGGGACGACCGGCCGGCCGCACCGGGCGCCGAGGACCCGGGCGGCGCGGATGGCGTCCGCCCGGGTGCCCGCCCGGCCGGCCGGGACCGGAGCGTCCGGTCGGGCCGGTTCAGTCGGGCCGGTCGGCGGCGGAGCCCGCGTCGACGACCCGCGGCGGCCAGACCGCGGGGTGCAGGATGCCCAGCGTGTACGCCCGCGCGATCAGCGCCGCGCTGTTGGTCGGGGTCCCGCCCGGTCCGTCGGCCCGCAGCTTGTGCCGCAGCCGGGTGATCCGGTAGTCCACGCCGCGCCGGCTCATCCCGAGCTCGGTGGCGATCTGCTGCAGGCCGGCACCGGCGGCGAGCCGCTCCAGGACCGCCGCCTCCCCGGCCGAGGGCACGGTGCGCGAGGGCACGGTGACGGTCTCGGTCTCGGTGGCCAGTGGCACCGCCAGCGCCAGCCCGAGCGACGGGGCGCCCCCGGCGGTGCGCACCAGGGTGACGGTGAGCCGGGCCGGCCGCAGCCGCCCGTCGCTGCTGCGCAGGGTGACGCTCAGGTCGTAGCGGCCCCGCCGGCCGGCCACCAGCTCGTCCCACAGCGGCGCGTGCCGCTGCGCGTCGGCCGCGGTGATGGCGAGGTCGACCGGCTGCCCCCGCACCGCCTGCAGGGTGCGCCCGGTCAGCCGCAGCGCTGCCGGGTTGGCGTCCACCACCCGGGCGTTCAGGTCCAGCACCAGCACCCCGATCTCGGCGCCGTTGAAGAACGCCCGGAACCGCTGCTCGGACTCGCCCAGCTCGCGCCGGGACCGCTCGTGCGCGGTCACGTCGACGAAGACCTCGCCGATGGTGCCGCGGCCGTCCTCGGCGGGCAGCGGGAAGACGTGGCCGAGCAGTTCGACCAGGTGCCCGTCGGGGTGCGGGATGCGGCCCTGCCACGCCCGCGGCTGGCCGGTCTCGCGGACCCGGTGCCCCGCCTCGAGCAGGTCGGCCACGTCGCTGCCGGCAGCACCGGGGAGGTCCTGCGCGGCGGGGCGGTGGCCGACCACGTCCGCCAGCCGCACGCCGAAGGCGCGCAGGAAGGCCGGGTTGGCGTGCACGACGCGGTCCGCGGCGTCCCGCACGTCGATCACCGCGGGGGAGTGCTCCACCAGTCGCTGGAACCGCTCCTCGGCCACCTGCTGCCGGTAGCGGGCCAGTTCGGTGTCGGTCACGTCCACGGCCACGGCCACGGTGCCCACCGTGCGCCGCTCGCCGTCGAGCAGCGGGCCGACCCGGTAGTCCAGGTGCACCTGGCCGAAGGTCGCCCGCTGGTGGACCTGCTCGCCGCCCAGCGCCCGGTGGAACGGCGCCACCCAGGGGTGCTCGGGATCGGTGACCCCGAGGACCTCGGGCAGCGCCCGGCCGATCAGCGACCGCGGCTCCGCGGGCCACGCCGACACCCCACCGGCCACCCAGGTGCACCGCAGCTCGGGATCGGTGGTCAGGATCAGCACCGGGGTCCCGGCGAGCAGCCGGGCCAGGTCCCCGGCCACGTCCAGGCCGATCTCGTGCAGGATCGCGGCGGCGAGGGGGCCGTCGTCGGTCGGCACCGCGACCGCCGAGCCGGTCGCCCAGCGCGGCGGCCCGGACTCCTGGTCGAAGCGGACCCGCTCGATCCGGACCGGATCGCCGCTCCGCGCGGCCTCGGCGACCCGGTCGGCGAGGCCGCCGGCTGCGTACGGGTCGGCCTGGCCGGGGTCGGGCCGCTCGACGCGCGGGGCGGGGATCTCGGGAGCCGGGTCGGGAGCGGGCCGGAGGGCCTCGGCGTCCGGGCCGCCGTTCGCGCCGTTCGCCCCGACGTGCGCGCCGACCGGGACACCGGTCAGGGCGGCGAAGGCGGCGTTGGCCCAGACCCACCGACCCCGGCCGTCGACCAGGAACGCGGCCGCCGCCGCGGTGTCGAAGCACCGCACGAAGTGCGCCGCCTCGCCGGTCAACCGCTCGGTCGCGGCCCCGGGCAGCCGGACGCGCTCGCCGGCGCGGGCAGTCATCCGCGCACCACTGCGCCGGCGCGGTCCGGGCGGGGGCGGGGACGCGCGGCCACTGTGGAGCGGACAGTCACGTGACTCTCCTGCGGCGGGATGACGGGGAGGGCTGAACCGTATCCATCCGGTCACCAGCGGCCCGCACGAGGTGTCGATCATTCACTCGTCTGGCCTAATCGGACCGTCACCCAGTGCATCGGCGGCCCTTTTTTGCCAGCCTGGGGGTGCGACGCCGTGGGGCGGAGCCATAGGTGAGTGCAGATGCACATGCATTCGTGCGTGCAGACGTCGCGTTCATTGGCAAGCTCACCCCCACGCTACGGGCCGGACACGGTCGGGAAGGGGAGCAGTCATGACGCCTGGCGGACAGAACCGCTCGCGGCCGCGGGCCAGCGCTTTCGCCGACGAGCTCGCGCCGATGGTGGGGGTGTGGCTGCGCCTGCTGAACGCGCACGTGCCGGACGCGGACGGGCGCTGCCGCGCCTGCACCGCCGGCGGCACCGGGGTGCCCCGCGAACCCTGGCCGTGCGTGCTGCGCGGGATGGCCGAGCTGGCCCGGATCAGCCACTCCGCGGGCGCGGCCTGATGACCAGCGCGGGTGTCGACCACCGGCCGACCGATCCGCCGTCGACCGGTGCCGAGACCTTCGTGCTGCGCCGGACCCTGCTGGTCCACCCCGACCCGGCGCGCCGCGCGCTGATCACCGCGCAGCTGCGCGAGTTCGGTGCGGTCGCGGTGCTGGAGGTCGGGGACCTGACCGAGGCCCGGATCGCCGCGCGCTCGGCGGGGGCCCGGGACCTGGCCGTGGTCGGCGGCGACCCGGCCGACCCCGAGTTCAGCGCCCTGCTCGCCGAGCTGGACGGGCAGGGCTGGTGCCGGGTGGTCGTGGTGATGCCGCGGGCCGGCACCCGCCAGATCATGTCCACGCTGCTGACCGGCGCGACCGGCGTGCTGTCCGCGCCGGCCGACCCGGCCGCCCCGGTGCCGACCTCGGAGCCGGCCGTGCCCGGAGGGGCCGGACCGCGCTCGCCCGGCGTGCACTACGTACCCGACCTGCGTGGGGTGCCGCGCGCCCTGACCCACCGCGAGCAGGAGATCCTGCAGCACGCCGCGAACGGCCACCCCAACCGGGAGATCGCCGAGCAGCTCGGCCTGTCGCCGCTGACGATCAAGAGCCACCTCGGCCGGATCGGGCGCAAGCTGGGCTCCGGGGACCGCGCGCAACTGGTGCTGCTGGCGCTGCGGGCGGGCGCCATCAGCTGAGCGGCGGGGTCTGCCCGTCGTCGGGCAGCACGACCGGCACGCCGGCGGGGGGAACCGGCCCCGCTCGCCCACCGGTTCCCGGCACCCGTCCGCCCGGGCCCGGCATCAGCGCCGCAGCCGGTAGCCGGTGGGCAGCAGGCGCACGTCCCGGTTCAGCGTGATCAGCCCCCACAGCCCGCGGCGGGCGAACAGCGCGGCGGCGATCGCGACCAGGCCGAGCACGACCAGGTACCAGGCACCGTAGGGCTGCAGCAGCTGCTGCAGGGCGAAGAACAGCACCGCCCCGAGCACCGGGCCCTCGATCGTGCCGAGTCCGCCGATCACCACCATGAAGATCATGAAGGCGGACCACTGCACGCTGTAGACCGAGTCCGGCTGCACCCGCAGCGAGTCCACCGCGATCAGCGCCCCGCCCAGCCCGCAGCCGGCCGCCGCGACCACGAACACGATCCGCTTGGCCCGCCGCACCCGCACGCCCAGCGTGCCGGCCGCGGTCGGCTCGTCCCGGATCGCGGTCAGGCCCAGCCCCAGCCGCGACCGCATGAGCAGGTACACCCCGCCCACCGCGAGCACCGCCGCACCCAGTGCGCACCAGTAGGTGATCGCCCCGCGCAGCACCGGCGGCACCTCCGCCAGCCCGGTGACCGAGGCCCCGGACCCGCCGCCGACCGCGGTGAACTCCACGGTGACCAGCCGGTACACCTCGGCCACCACCCAGGTCCCGATGGCGAAGTAGCCGCCGTGCAGCCGGAACACCAGCGCCGCGGTCGGCAGCGCGAGCACCGCCGCCGCGACCGCCGCCAGTGCCAGTCCCAGGAACGGGCTGACCCCGGCCAGGTCGGCGACCAGCACCGCGTAGGCGCCGAGGCCGATGAAGCCCTGCTGCCCGACCGAGATCATCCCGCCGTAGCCGGCCAGCAGGTTCCACATGGTGGCCAGCAGGATCAGCGTGAACAGGTCGACCAGCAGCCGGGTGACGTTGGG
>DASQMQ010000249.1:0-12856 GCA_035645455.1 Pseudonocardia sp. | reverse complement strand
TTGACCGGCACCATGACCGCGGTCGCCGCGGCGGCCCGGGCGGTCGTCGCCCTGCGCCACGACGTGCTGTTCATCGCGCCGGACTCGCCGCTCCAGGTGCCCGACGTGGACTCCGCGGCCGGCATCGCCACCGCCGTGCTGGCCGCCGGCGACCACGGTGCGGTGGCCGAGGCCGGCCGGCGGCTGGACCGGCTGGCCGACGAGCTGGCCGGCCGGGTGGCCGTGCGGGCGATGTCCCCCGAGCACGTCCGGGCGGTGGCCGCGCTGCGCGGTCGGGACGCCGCCGGCTACGCCGCCGCGCTCATCGGGCTCGGCGCGGCCCGCCGCGAGGTGCGCGACGAGAACCGGCGGCGGGCGCTGCTGCGCACGCTGGCCGAGGCCGCGCCCCGGCTCGCTGCGGCCTGGAGCGCCTCGCTGGGCGACGGTCCGGGTCCGGCCGGGGCGTTCGGGCTGGCCGCCTTCGTGTCCACCGAGCGACTGCTCAGCGCGTTGCCGCCGCCGGACAGCGCCGACGTCGTGGTGGTGCACCGAGCGGGCGGGCTGGGCATGGAGCGGCTGCTGCTGGCCGCGGTCGCCCCCCGGCTGGTGGCCACCACCGTCCCCGGTGGCCCCGCGGAGGACGGGGCGACCCTGCTCGGCGTGCTGCACCGGGCCGCGGCCGCGGTGGTGGGCCCGGGGCCCGACACCCCGACCCCGGGCGGGGACCCGCAGCCGGGACCGACCGCCACCCCGGGCCCGGCACCCTCCTCGCCGTCGACCGCACCGCCGGTGCCACCGCCGACCCCGCAGCCGCCTGCCCGGCAGGCCGCGACCCCGTCGGCGATGCCGCCGTCCATGCCGCGCCCCCGCCGGGCCCCGGTCGGCCGGGCCGGCTGACCGGGCGGGTCAGTCCCGCACCTGCTCCAGCAGGGTCAGCGGGTCCTCGCCGGTGGCCACCTGCTCCCACCCGTCTCCGGCCGACGGGCGGTAGAGGGTCCACGCACCGGGCTGCGGGTCGGCGTCGCGCAGCCGGGCCAGCGGCGTGGTGGACCAGGCCGTGACCAGCTCCGGGTAGGTCGGCGCGCGGCGGTCCACGATGGTGACCTCGTCGCCCTGGATCGTGTACCCGATCTGCCGCGTCCGGCGCTCCGCATCCGGGATGCGCGCGGTGCACCAGGCAGACAGCCGGGCGCGGACATCCTCGGTCACGGACATAGTGGACATGCTCCCCGCTCGGGCGGCTACCGTCGACCGCTATGGACGCCGCAGAGTTGCCGATCAGCAGGTTCGGGCACGTCGACCTCGAGGACATGCCCGAGGACCTGCGGGAACGGATCGGGGTGGTGGCCGAGAAGTCCGGCTTCGTGCCCAACGTGTTCCGGGCGCTGGCCCGCCGCCCGGCCGAGCTCCGGGCCTTCCTGGACTACCACGACGCGCTGATGGAGTCGTCCGACGGCCTCAGCAAGGCCGAGCGGGAGCTGGTCGTGGTGGCCACCTCCGCGGCCAACAACTGCACCTACTGCGTGGTGGCCCACGGGGCGATCCTGCGGGTCCGCACCAAGGACCCGGAGATCGCCGACCGGGTCGCCACCAACCCCTACGGCGTCGAGCTCGACGCCCGGCAGCGGGCCATCGTCGACCTCGCCCTGCTGATCGCCACCGACTCGGCCGCGCTGGGCGAGGCCGAGCTGGACGACGCCCGCGCGGCCGGGCTGACCGACGACGAGATCTGGGACGTCGGGGCGATCACCGCGCTGTTCGCCATGTCCAACCGGCTCGCGCACCTGACCGCCCTGCGGCCCAACCCGGAGTTCTTCCTGATGGGCCGGCTGCCCCGGTAGGGCCGGCTGCTCGCAGCCCTCGCCGGCCACCCGGGCGCGACGAGCGGCACAGCAGTGGCGACGGCCGCCAGGACTCGGGGGAGCCGGGTAGGACGATCGGCCGGTGGCCCCGCGGCATCCCGCCGTTAACCCCACCGACACCCGGCGGCGGCACCATGCGGTCATGGCCGTCCCGATCATGTCCCCGCCCGGGTCCACCACCGCCGGCCGCCGGGTGGCGCTCGTGTCGTACCGGCTGGGCATGGCCGACGGCGTCTCGGTGACCGCCGAGCAGTGGCTCCGGGCGCTGGGCCGGTTGGGCATGCGGGTGCGCACGGTCGCCGGGGACGGCCGCCCCGACGTGGTGGTCCGCACCCTCGCCGTGCAGAGCCCGCGCCCGCCCCGGCGCGGCGACCTGGCCGCCGTGCTCGACGACGTCGACCTGGTGATCGTGGACAACCTCTGCTCGCTGCCGATGAACCGGGCGGTCGGCGAGGCGGTGGCCGACTACCTGCGCGGCCGGCCCGCGGTGCTGCGCCACCACGACCTGCCCTGGGAACGGGCGCAGTACGCGGACGTGACCGACTGGCCGCCGGACGACCCGATGTGGCGCCACGTCACCATCAACGACCTCGCCCGCCGGCCGCTGCTGGCCCGCCGCGGCATCGCGGCCACCACCGTCCACCACGGCTTCGACGAGCGCCGCCGGCCGGAGCAGCGCGCCGCCGTCCGACGCCGGCTGCGGGTGGGCGACGGCCCGCTGGTGCTGCAGCCCACCCGGGCCATCGCCCGCAAGGGCATCGCCGCCGGGCTGGCCCTGACCGGGGCGCTCGGCGGCACCTACTGGCTGACCGGCCCGACCGAGGACGGCTACCAGGCCGAGCTGGACGCGCTGCTGGGCACCGCGCGGGTGCCGGTGCGCCGCCGGTTGCCGTTCGGGGTGCAGATGCCGGCGGCCTACGCGGCCTGCGACGCGGTCGTGCTGCCGTCCACCTGGGAGGGGTTCGGGCTGCCGCTGATCGAGGCGGCGCTGCACCGCAGGCCGATCGCGGTGGGCACCTTCCCGGTCGCCCGGGAGCTGGCCGCGTTCGGCTTCCACTGGTTCGACGCCGCCGACCCGGGACCGCTGCGCGCCTGGCTGGCCGACCCGGACCCGCGGCTGCTCGACCACAACGAGGCCATCGCCCGCGCCCACTTCGGCACCGAGGCGCTGGCCCGCCGGCTCGCACCGCTGGTGGCCGGCGTGCCCGTCCCGGTCCCCGACGCCGACCACCTGACGGCCTGAGGGTCCAGGACGAGCGGCTCAGCCGGTCTGCAGCACCCGGGCCAGGAAGTTGCGGGTGCGCTCGTGCTGCGGCGCGCCGATCACCTCGGCCGGCGGACCCTGCTCGACGATGCGGCCGCCGTCGATGAACAGCACCCGGTCGGCCACCTCCCGGGCGAACTGGATCTCGTGGGTGACCACCATCATCGTCATGCCCTCCCGGGCCAGCGAGCGCATGACGTCGAGCACGTCGCCGACCAGCTCCGGGTCCAGCGACGAGGTGGGCTCGTCGAACAGCATCACCGTGGGCTGCATGGTCAGCGCCCTGGCGATGGCCACCCGCTGCTGCTGGCCGCCGGACAGCTGCCCGGGGAAGGCGCTCTCCCGCTCGGCCAGGCCCACCCGGGCCAGGTTCGCCCGCGCGGTCCGCTCGGCTTCGGCCCGCTTGCGGCCCAGCGCCCGGCGCGGCGCGATGGTCAGGTTGTCCAGCACGTTGAGGTGGCTGAACAGGTTGAACTGCTGGAACACCATGCCCATCCGGCGACGGGCGTCGTCGATCTCGCAGTCCGGATCGGTGATCTCCTGGCCGTCCACCACGATCGACCCGCTGGTCGGTTCCTCCAGCAGGTTGACGCAGCGCAGCAGGGTGGACTTGCCCGACCCGGACGGCCCGATGACGCACACCACCTCGCCCCGGCGCACGGTCAGGTCGACGCCGCGCAGCACCTCGTGCGCGCCGAACGACTTGTGCAGGTCGGTGACCCGGATGACGGCGTCGTCGGCCGCGTCCCCGGCCGCGGTCTTCCCCGGACTGCTCACACCTCGGCCCCCTTCGGCATCCCGGCGCTGCCGTACCGGCGCTCCAGCCGCCGGGCCAGGTACGACAACGGGACGGTGATGATCAGGTAGCAGAGCCCGACCACCAGGATCGGGGTCAGGCTGCGCACCTCGTTCAGCGCGTTGCGGCCGAACTGGGCCAGCTCCTGCTGGGCGAGCGTGGTGCCCAGGAGGAAGGCCAGCGAGGAGTCCTTGGTCAGCAGGATCAGCTCGTTGGTCAGCGGCGGCAGCACGATCCGGAACGCCTGCGGGATCACGATGAAGACCATCGTGCGGGCCGGTGACATGCCCAGCGAGCGGGCCGCCTCGACCTGCCCGCGGGGCACCGACTGGATGCCGGCCCGGACGGTCTCGGCGATGTAGGCCGACCCGACGATGCCCAGCGCCAGGGTGATCGACAGGGTGCGGTCCAGGATGGCGCCGAAGGCCAGCGGGACGCCGAACCCGATGGCGATCACCACCAGCAGCGCCGGCAGCCCGCGGAAGAACTCGATGTAGGCCCCGGCGACCCACCGGTAGATCCGGATCGAGGACAGCCGCATCAGGGCCAGCAGCAGGCCGAGCGCGAGCGCGAGCAGGAACCCGAGCGCGGTGAACACCACGGTGTTGCGCAGGGCGATCCGGATGACGTCCGGGAACAGGCTCGCGGCCACCTCGAGGTCGAAGAAGGCGCGACGGATCTCGGCCCAGTCGGCGGTCAGGGCGACCAGCAGCACGACCGCGACCGCGATCGCGTACTGGATGCCCCGACCGACCCGGGCCCGTTGACGACGGGTGAGTGCCATGGGGAGCGGAACGTCCGGCGGTCAGGCCGGAGCGGTACCGATCCACTTCTCGTAGAGGCGGTCGTACGTGCCGTCCGCCTTGGCCGTCGCGATCGTCTCGTTGATCGCTTCCAGCAGCGCGGTGTTGCCGGTGCGCACCCCGAACCCGTACGCCTCGCCGGTGTCGAACTCGGCGGACACGGTGAGCGTCGGGTTCTGCTCGGCGAAGTCGCGCAGCGGCACGTTGTCGTTCACCGCCGCGTCCACCTGGCCGGTCAGCGCGGCGGCGGTCAGCAGCCCCAGGTCGTCGTACACGACCAGCTCGGCGCCGCGGATGTTCTCCTCGGCCCACTCCTGGCCGGTGGTGGCGGTCTGCACGCCGACCCGCCGGCCGCTGAGCTGGGCGGGGTCGGTGATCCCGGAGTCGGCCCGGACCAGCAGCGCCTGGGTGGCGTCGAAGTACGGCTCGGAGAAGTCGAAGTTCTGCTCGCGCGTCTCGTTGATGGTCATCGCGGCGGCGGCCACGTCGCACTGACCGATGTTCATGGCCTCGCCGGACTCGATGCCCTCGAACGGGGTGTCGACGATCTCCTGGGTGACGCCCAGCTTCTCGGCCACGAGGTCGATCATCTCGACGTCGAAGCCGACGATCTCGCTGCCCTCCTGGAACTGGAACGGCTCGTAGGGCAGCGACGTGCAGGTGGTCAACCTGCCGTCGTTGACCAGTTCCACCCCGCCCTCCGGGGCGGCCGCCGGGGTGCCCCCGCCGCAGCCGGCGAGGACGACGGCCAGGGCGGCCGCGGTGGCGGCGCCGGCTAGTGATCGGGATCGGACGGGCACGCGGACCTCCGGATCGGCGACGGTCGGTATCCGGCGATGCTGCCACGACGATCACGTGCGGGTGACCGCCTGCGGGTCACCGTTGGGTGACGTCACGGTGGGTGATCGCCCCGCGGGAGGCTCCCGCACGTGACGAATGCCCGGGGAGGTGACGCCGCGGGCAGATCTGGGTACAAGGGGGTCAAGAAGCGTGCGCCGTTCCGAGGCGCCGTAGTCACCACGGAGGACACGACATGGCTCTGATGAGAAGGCTGGCGACGCTCGCCACGGCCGCCGAGTTCGCCCGCCGCTACGCCAGGAGCAACCCGGCGCAGGCGGCCAAGTACCTCGACCAGGCGGCGGCCTTCGTCGACAAGCAGACCAAGGGCCGCTACACCGCCCAGATCGACGGGGCGACCCAGAAGGTCAAGGGCATGGCCGGGGTCAGCTCGGCGCCGGGCTCGCGCCCGGGCTCCAACGGCTACACCCAGGGCACGCAGTCCGCCTACGGGGCTCCGGGCAACGGCGCCGCCGGCTACAGCGCGCCGCAGCCGTCGTCGGCCACCACGCCGCCGCCGTCCAGCACCGCGCCCACCACTGCGATGCCCAAGCCCACGCCCCCGGCCGGAGGCCCCACCACCGACCGCTGACCGGCGCGGACGAACGCCCCGCCGGTCGACGGCGGGACGACACCACGGACGGCACGCCCCACCGGGGCGTGCCGTCCGTTCGTCGGGCCGACCGATGCCGATCACTCGCGGGTCGTGTCAGGATGGCCGGGAGCGCCAGCTGTGGCCGCCCTCACCAGCGGTGGCCGGAGCCGGCGTCCGGCGCGGCCCGCGCCGCCACGAACCGGTCGCGGGTCGCCGAGCACCAGGAGGCAACGTGTCCGTTCCGCAAGACTGGACCCCGACCACCGAGCCCCCGCCCGGCGCGGGCCAGACCCGGGAACAGGTGATCGCCGGGCTGCGCGGCACCGACAGCGGCGCGGACCTGGTCCAGCTGCTGACCCCGGAGGGCGAGCGGGTCGCCGACCCCGGGTTCGACCGCTGGGTCAGCGACATCGACGTCCCGGCGCTGCAGGCGCTGTACCGCGACATGGTGCTGGTCCGCCGGTTCGACCGGGAGGCCAACGCCCTGCAGCGGCAGGGCCAGCTGGGGATCTGGGTGCCGCTGCTCGGCCAGGAGGCCGCGCAGATCGGCGCCGGCCGGGCCCTGCAGCCCCAGGACATGGCGTTCCCGTCCTACCGCGAGCACGGCATCGCGTGGACCCGCGGGATCGACCCGACCGAGCTGCTGGGCATCTTCCGCGGCACCGACCAGGGCAGCTGGGACCCCAAGGCGCACGGCTTCCACCTCTACACCATCGTCATCGGCAACCAGTGCCTCAACGCCACCGGCTACGCCATGGGCCAGCGGTTCGAGGGCCGGGTGGGCAGCCCCGGCGACTCCGCCGGCGACCGCGGGGTGAACGAGGCGACCATCTGCTTCTTCGGCGACGGCGCCACCAGCCAGGGCGACGTGCACGAGGGCTTCGTCTGGGCCGCGGTCTACGACGCCCCGGTCGTCTTCTACTGCCAGAACAACCAGTGGGCCATCTCCGAGCCGACCGAGCGGCAGACCCGGGTCCCGCTCTACCGCCGGGCCGCCGGCTACGGCTTCCCCGGCATCCGGGTGGACGGCAACGACGTGCTGGCCTGCCTGGCCGTCACCCGGTGGGCGCTGGAGGAGTGCCGCACCGGCAACGGCCCGGTGCTGGTCGAGGCGTTCACCTACCGGATGGACGCGCACACCACCTCCGACGACCCCACCCGCTACCGGCTGGCCGACGAGCTGGAGCTGTGGAAGCTCAAGGACCCGATCGAGCGGGTCCGGGTCAACCTGGTCCGCGAGCACGGCGTCGGCCAGGACTACTTCGACACCCTGCAGGCCGAGTCCGACGAGCTCGCCGCGCGGTTCCGGAAGTTCTGCGCCGAGATGCCGTCCCCGCCCCCGGACCGGATGTTCTCCCAGGTCTACGCGGAGGGCTCGGCCACCCTGGACGCGCAGCGGGAGGCCTTCCTGGCCTACCACGAGTCCTTCGAGGAGGTCCGCTGATGGCCACCCTGACGATGGCGAAGGCGCTCAACGACGGCTTGCGCGCGGCGATGGAGCGCGATCCGAAGGTCCTGGTCATGGGCGAGGACGTGGGCAAGCTCGGCGGCGTCTTCCGGGTCACCGACGGGCTGCAGAAGGACTTCGGCGAGCAGCGCGTGCTGGACACCCCGCTGGCCGAGTCCGGGATCATCGGCACCGCGGTCGGGCTGGCCATCCGCGGTTTCCGCCCGGTCTGCGAGATCCAGTTCGACGGGTTCGTCTTCCCCGGCTACGACCAGATCGTCTCGCAGCTGGCCAAGCTGCGCTTCCGCTCGCAGGGCAAGGTGCCGATGCCGGTCGTGGTGCGCATCCCGTTCGGCGGCGGGATCGGCGCGGTGGAGCACCACAGCGAATCGCCCGAGGCGCTGTTCGCGCACGTCCCCGGGCTCAAGGTGGTGGCCTGCTCGAACCCGGCCGACGCCTACTGGATGATCCAGCAGGCCATCGCCAGCGACGACCCGGTGATCTTCTTCGAGCCCAAGCGGCGGTACTGGGAGAAGGGCGAGGTCGACCTGGACGCCGCGCCGCAGCCGCTGTTCTCGGCCCGGGTCGCCCGGCCCGGCTCCACCCTCACCGTGGCCGCCTACGGCCCGGTCGTCACCACCTGCCTGCAGGCCGCCGCGGCGGCCGCGGCGGGCGACCCGTCGCTCGACCTGGAGGTCGTCGACCTGCGCACGCTGTCCCCGCTGGACCTCGGTCCGGTGCTGGAGTCGGTGCGGCGCACCGGCCGGCTGGTGGTGGTCGCGGAGGCGCCGGGCGAGGTCTCGGTGGCCGCCGAGGTGGCCGCCCGGGTGCAGGAGGAGTGCTTCCACTCGTTGGAGGCGCCGGTGCTGCGGGTGACCGGGTTCGACACCCCCTACCCGCCGTCGAAGTGCGAGGAGGACTACCTCCCCGACCTGGACCGGGTGCTGGACGCCGTCGACCGCTCGCTGGCCTGGTGATCGGCCGTGCGTCGTGAGTTCGCCATGCCCGACGTCGGCGAGGGGCTGACCGAGGCCGAGGTGGTCACCTGGCACGTCGCCCCCGGCGACGAGGTGACCGTCAACCAGATCATCGTGGAGATCGAGACGGCCAAGGCGGCCGTCGAGCTGCCCTGCCCGTACGCCGGCACGGTCGGCGAGCTGCTGGTGGAGCCGGGGCGGACGGTGGCGGTGGGGTCGCCCATCCTGGCCATCGAGACCGCCGAGGCCGAGCCGGTCCCGGCCGACCCCGGCACCGGTGGCGCGAAGATCGGTGAGGTCGGCCAGGACGGCCGGGTGGCCAACCTGGTCGGCTACGGGGCCCGCCCGGGCTCCGCGACCCGGCGCCGCCGCCGTCCGACCGGCCCGTCGACCGGTCCCGGCCGCTCGGCCGGGCCGTCCGGTGGGGGCGGCCGGCCACCTGCCGAAGCCGGTCCACCGCAGGCCGGTGCCGACGCCGGTGGGCCGCGGGCCGGCCGGTCGGCGGTCGACGCGCCGCCGGCCGACGAGCCCGCCACGGTGCCGGCCGTCGTGGTGTCCACGCCGGCCGCGGCCGCGTCGAGCGGCCCGGCGTCCGGACCACCCAGCGGGCCGGTGCCGGTCGGCGGGGTGAACGGTTCGTCCGCGGTCCCGCTGGCCAAGCCCCCGGTCCGCAAGCTGGCCCGGGACCTCGGGGTGGACCTGCGGGCGGTCATCCCGTCCGGCGCCGGTGGGGTGATCACCCGGGAGGACGTGCGGGCGCACGCCGCCGGCCCAGCGGCGGTCGAGGTCGTCCCGGCCGCCACCCCGGCCGCCACCCCGTCCCGCGGCGGCGAGCGCCGGGAGCCGATCCGCGGGGTCCGCCGGGCCACCGCGGCGGCCATGGTGAGCAGCGCGTTCACCGCGCCGCACGTCACCGAGTTCCTGGCCGTGGACGTCACCGCGATGATGGATCTGCGCGGGCGGCTGCGGGCCTCCCGGGAGTACGCCGACGTCCCGCTGACCCCGCTGGCCTTCGTGGCCAAGGCGGTCTGCCTGGCCGCCCGGCGCACACCGGAGGTCAACGCGCACTGGGACGAGGCCGCCGGCGAGATCGTCTACTACGACCGGGTGCAGCTGGGCATCGCCGCGGCCACCCCGCGCGGGTTGCTGGTGCCGAAGATCCGCGACGCGGACGCGCTCCCGCTGCGCGAGCTGGCGGTCGCGCTCGGCGAGCTCACCGCCACCGCCCGAGCCGGCCGGACGGCACCGGCCGACCTGATCGGGGGCACCTTCACCATCACCAACGTGGGGGTGCTCGGGGTGGACACCGGCACCCCGATCCTCAACCCGGGCGAGGCCGCCATCCTGGCCGTCGGCGCGATCAAGCCGGCGCCCTGGGTGGTGGACGGGGAGCTGGCCGTCCGCACGGTCTGCCAGCTCGCCCTGTCCTTCGACCACCGCCTGGTCGACGGCGCCCAGGGCTCCCGGTTCCTGGCCGACGTCGGCGCCCTCCTCCACGACCCCGGCCTCGCCCTCACCTGGTGACCGACCCGATCGCGGCTATCGGCAGCGCGGTCGGGGCTGAGCGAGAGGGGCGTGGGGCCGGCGGGGTTGGGCGAGCGCGCCGTCCGCTCACTGGAGACAGGGCGGACCGGCGTATCCGGGCATCCGAACCGGGGTCGGGTGGGGGTGGCGGAGAGGGTGGGGAGGGTGACACCGAGTCGTGACCCGGGTCGGGAGCACAGCGGGCGGTCCGATCGTTGCTCAAGGTATGGCGTTCGTGCTGCTGTACCTGGTCGTCGAGATCGTCGCGCTGGTCGCGCTGGGGTCGGTGATCGGCCTGGGCTGGACGTTGCTGGTGCTGCTGGCCGGGTCGCTGCTGGGCATCTGGCTGGCCCGCCGGGAGGGTATCCGCGCCGCCCAGGCGCTGGGACAGGCCCTCACCGAGCGACGGGTGGCGCACACCGAGCTGACCGACGGCCTGCTGGTCGCCGCGGCCGGGGTGCTGCTGTTCGTGCCGGGGCTGGTCACCGACGTGGCCGGGCTGCTGCTGCTGTTCCCGCCGGTGCGCGGCCTGGTGCGGAACCGCCTGGTGCGCGAGGCCGAGCGGCGGGCGCCGGAGCTGCGCACCGCGCGGATCCGCTCCCGTGGCGCGGTCGTCGACGGCGAGGTGGTCACCCCGGATCCCGCCGCCCGGCAGGACCGTCGACCGCTGGTCATCGAGGGTTCCATCGTCCCGGACGAGCGCCGCGCGAGCTGAGCGGGCGCGGCGGACCGGTCAGACGGTCCGGCGGCTCCACACCGGCTCGACGCGGGCCCAGGCCCGGTCCCAGCTGCGGAGGTCGCGGGTGGTCAGGTGCGCCCGCCAGACGGCTTCGCCCCCGGCGAGCAGGCCCCAGCAGACCAGCAGCGTGATCGCCCCGGCCAGCAGGCCGATCGTGGGGGTGGCGGCGCCGCCGGCGGCGGCGCCGACCGGGAGCGCGATCAGGACGGCGAGCAGGCCGAGCCCGACCCGGGCCCGGGCCAGCAGCGATCGGGCGTGGTCGGTCGCCCGGGCTGGCGTACCGGCACCAGGTCCTTCGTGACGCGGTGTGAGTGCTTCCACGGTCAACTATCCGTCGTCCAGGCCGATTTCGTTACGCCGCGTCTACTTGAGCCACGAATGTTCAACTCAGCGTGAGCAGGAGCCAGTGGGTGGTGCATCGGGCGGTTACTCTAACGGGCTCGGGTTCCAGTCCGAGGTCCCGCACGTCCGGACCCGCCGCGCTCTCCATGACCGCAGCCGCCCGGTAGGCGATCTCGCCGTGTTCGGGCACCTCGGTCAGCCCCCGCAGCGCCCCGAGCTGCCCGCCCAGCGCCTCGGCGTAGCCCTCGGCCCGGCGCCGGGCGTCGGCGACCGCGGCCCGCTGCGCCTCGCGGTGGGCGGCGGTCGGGTCGGCCAGCACCCAGTGCGGCCCGTTCAGCGTGCTGGGCTCGGCCCCGATCAGCGCCGACAGCACGTCCTCCAGCACGTCCACGTCGACGACCCGGACGGCGATGTCCTCGCCGGCCCGGCAGCCGACCACCCGCCTGCCCCGCCACTCGTTGTGCACCCACAGCCGGCGGTGCCGGACCTCGAGCCCGGCGTGGGCCAGGTGCGGCTCCACCACGGCCACCCGGCGGCCCAGCTCGCGGACCGCGTCGGTGCGGGTCCGCGCAGTCGCGGTGAAGCCGAGGTCGAGCTCGGCCCGATCGGCCACCTGCTCGTGCCAGCCCGACCCCTCGGTCACGATCTGCGGCCCGTCCGCCGTCCCGGTCATGCCGACAGCCAACCAGATCGGAATGTATCGCCATCTCTAGCGCTGTCACGAGAGACTGGTAGAGACTGCGATGGTCCCGGGCCGGGTACGACGGCGGGGTGACACCGCTGGTCAGCCTCCGTCGCCTGGTGCGGGAGGGACGCTCGGACGCCCCCGGGCAGGTCGTCGACACGCTCGGCCGGATCGGGCTGGTCGGCTACGGCATCGTGCACCTGCTGGTGGCCTGGCTGGCCCTGGCCGTGGCCTTCGGGGTGCCCGACGTCGCCCCGCCCGACGCGGAGGGCGCCATCGCCACCGTCGCCGCGACCCCGGGCGGCAGCCTCGCCCTCGGCCTGTGCGCGGTGGGCCTGATCGCGTTCGCGCTCTGGCAGGTCACCGCGGCCGCGATCGGCTTCCGCTGGGTCAGCGGCGGGGAGCGGTTCCGCAAGCGCAGCGGGGCGGTCGCGAAATCCATCGCCACCGGCGCGCTCGCCGTGCTGATCGTGGACGCGCTGGTCGGCCGCCAGGACCGCACCCGGACCACGGCGCAGTCGCTGGCCGGCGACCTGCTCGCGCTGCCGGCCGGCCGGGTGCTGCTCGGGCTGGTCGCCGGGGTGATCCTCACCCTGGCCGGGATCATGACCTACACCGGCGTGCGCCGGACGTTCATGGGTGACCTGGACGTGCGCCGGCTGGGGCCGGCCGCCCGCCACGCGATCGAGGTGCTCGGCGTGGCCGGGCACCTGTCCCGGGCGCTGGCCCTGGCCGTGATCGGCGTGCTGGCCGCGACCGCCGCCCTGGTCGCCGACCCGAACCGGGCCGGTGGACTGGACTCCGCGCTGCGCGCGCTCGGCGCCACCGGTCCCGGCGCCGCGCTGCTCATCGTGGTGGCCGCCGGCTTCGGCGCGTTCGGGCTGTTCTGCGTGGCCGACGCAGCCACCCGCCGCGCCTGACCCCCCACCCCCCGCCCCACCCCCCGCCCTGGTTCAGGAAGGCCACCTTCAGGTCCGGAGAGGGCAGGAAGGTGGCCTTCCTGAAC
>DASQMQ010000248.1:0-3066 GCA_035645455.1 Pseudonocardia sp. | reverse complement strand
GTGCGCGCGCGCCACCTCGACCAGGAACTCCGATGGCTGGCGCGGCTTGTCACCGGCGGCGCCCCAGCGGTGTCCGGACACCAGCAGCACCCGCTCGGCCCTGGTCAGCGCCACGTAGAACAGCCTGCGTTCCTCGACCAGCCGGCGTTCGTCGAGCGCCGCGGAGTGCTCCTTGACGCCGTCCTCGAGCTGCTTGCGGTCGGCGTCGGCGGGCAGGTCGAGGCCGGGCAGGTCGGCGGCGTCGCCGCGCAGCGCGACCGGCAGCTCCGCCGGGCTGGTCAGCCAGGTGCCGCCGATCTTGCGCCCGGGGAACACCTGGGAGACCAGGTGCGGCACCGCGACGACCTGCCACTCCAGGCCCTTGGCCGCGTGCACGGTCAACACCTGGACGCGGTCGGTGGAGACCTCCACCTCACCGGGGGACAGCCCGTCCTCGGCGCGCTCGGCGGTCTCCAGGTAGTCCAGCAGGGCGGGCAGGGTGGCCACCTCGGCGCCGGTCGCGAAGTCGGCCACCACGTCGGCGAACGCGTCGAGGTGCGCGCGACCCACCGGACCGGGACGCGCGGCGGTCTCGGCGTCCAGCAGCAGCACCCGCTCGGCGTCGGCGACCAGGTCGGTCAGCGGGGCCGAGGCCCGCGAGCGCAACCAGCGCAGCTCGCGGGCCAGCCGGCGGATCCGGGCGTAGCCGAGCAGCGAGTACCGCGCGGCCGGGCCGGGGTCGTCCAGGGCGTCCACCAGACCGGCCTGCTCGGCCTGCTCGCCGGGCAGCGCGCCCAGGGCGAGCTCGGCCGGGGTGAGCGGCCCGGGCCGGGTCGGCGCCCCCGGCACCACCTCGCGCGCCCGCTGCCACAGCGCAGCCAGGTCGGCCACCCCGAGCCGCCAGCGCGCACCGGTGAGCAGCCGTACCGCGGCCGGACCGGACAGCGGGTCTGCGATCAACCGCAACGCGCTGACCAGGTCGCGCACCTCGGGGGTGTCCAGCAGCCCGCCCAGCCCGACCACCTCGACGGGCAGCCCGCGGGCCCGCAGCGCGGTGGCGACGGCGTCCATGTCGGCGCGCCGGCGCACCAGCACGGCCGTCGTGGGCGGCGCCTCACCGGCCTGCTCCCAGCGGGCGGCGACGCCGTCGGCCAGCCAGGTGATCTCGGCGGCGACGTCGGGCAGCAGGGCCACCCGCACGTCGCCGGTGCCCGCACCCGGCCCGGCGCGCAGCGCGCCCACCCCGACCGCACCGGGGGCCTCGCGCAGCGGCGTGGACACGGCGTTGGCCAGGGCCAGCACCTCGGGCGGGTTGCGGAAGCTGGTCAGCAGGCCGTACTCGTCGGCCGGGCCGTCCGGGCCGGGGAAGTCGGTGCGGAACCGGACGAGGTTGCCCGCGCTCGCCCCCCGCCACCCGTAGATCGACTGGCAGGGATCGCCGACCGCGGTGACCGCCGGCCCACCCGGCCGCGCCGGGTCGCCGGGCGCGGTGCCGAACAGGGCCCGCAGCAGCACCCGCTGGGAGTGGCCGGTGTCCTGGTACTCGTCGAGCAGCACCGCCCGGAAGGTGGCCCGCTCGACCTCGCCGACCTCGGGATGGGCCTCGGCGACCCGCGCGGCGATCGCCAGCTGGTCGGCGAAGTCGACGGCCCGCTCGGCCCGCTTGCGCGCGGTGAACGCCTCCACCAGCGGCAGCAGCTCGCAGCGCAGCCGCTGGGCGTCGATCCAGCGCCGGTAGGTCTGGGACGGCTCGGCCCGCTGGCGCTTGCCGGGCGGGGCCGCGGCCAGCACCTGCATGACGTGCTCGGCGTGCGCCCGGACCGCGGCCGGTTCGACCAGGTGCTCGCCCAGCTCCCCGGCCAGCGCGAGCAGCCACCCGGTGACCGTCGGCGGCATGACGTCGACGTCCAGGTCGTCGGCCCAGCTGGTGACGACCCGGTGGGCCAGCTGCCAGGACGCCGTCTCGCCGAGCAACCGGGCGGCCGGTTCGGCCGGCAGCCGCAACGCGTGCTCGCCGACCAGCCGGCCGGCGTAGGCGTGGTAGGTCGATACGGTGGGTTCACCGGCGACGACCGCGGCGCGGCGCTGCCCGCTCGGGTCCAGCTCGTCGAGCAACCGGGACGCCGCCAGCCGGCGCAGCCGCGAGCGGACGCGGCTACCCAGCTGCTGGGCCGCCTTGCGGGTGAAGGTCAGCCCGAGCACCTGCTCGGGCAGGACCTGGCCGGTGGCGACCAGCCAGACCACCCGGGCCGCCATGGTCTCGGTCTTGCCCGCCCCGGCGCCGGCCACCACCAGCGCCGGACGGGCCGGAGCGGCGATCACCGCGGCCTGCTCGTCGGTGGGCCGCGGCAGGCCGAGTGCGGTGGCCAGCGCGGCCGGGGTCAGCTCCACCTAGAGGGCATACACCCTGACCCAGTCGACCTCCAGCGAGACCTCCGCGGGGGTGGTCGCGTCGGGCGCGGGCAACCAGTCGGTCTTCGGCCCCATGTCGAGCTGGATGGTCAGGTGCATCGGGGTCTTCGGGATGGCCTCGGGGTCGGTGTTCTCGTACTGCCGGACGCCGTCGACGAACCAGGTGATCCGGTCGGGCAGCCACTCCACGGCGAAGGTGTGCCAGTTCGCGAAGTTGCCCGGCACCGCGCCGCCGTGGATGTTGTTCTCCTCGCCCCAGTGCAGCACGAAGTGCGCGAGGTCGCGGTTCTCCCCCGGCACCTCCATGATGTCGACCTCGCCGTCCCGGGGCCACTGCTCGGAGTCCGGCCACAGCAGGACCGCGGAGCCGAGCCCGCGTCCGGGCTCGGTGCGGGCGCGGAACTCCCAGCGCCCGTGCAGCTGGCCGAAGTCGTGGCCCATGCCGCCGGACACCTCGCCCCGGGCGGTGATCTTGAGGGTGCCGTCGGACACCGAGATGGCCTCGGTGCGGCGCAGGCCGTTGTCGAACCCGCCGATGCTGTCGTAGGTGTTCCAGCTGCTGGCGTCGAGCGCGGCGCCGTTGAACTCGTCGCCGGCGACCTGCCGCCAGGGCAGTTCGGGCTCGGGTTCGGGTTCGGGTTCCGGCTCCGGCTCGGGCCGCGGGGCGGGTGCCTC
>DASQMQ010000247.1:0-7017 GCA_035645455.1 Pseudonocardia sp. | reverse complement strand
GACCGGCAGCGGGACCTGGCGCTCGACGACCTCGACTGGCAGACGATGCGCTTCACCGTCGACGACGTCCTCCGCACCCCGGGAGACACCGTCCGCCGGGTGCGGCACCGGCTCGCCGAGCGCCACGCGCGCTTCGCCGCCCAGCCCGTGCTCAACCCGTCGAGAACGAAGTTGTCGTGACCCCAAGGGCCTGTTGATCACGACAACTTCGTTCTCGACGGGACGGGATGGCGAAGGGCCCCCGCCGGAGGCGGGGGCCCTTCGTCGTGCGAGCGGTCAGTCGGTGAGGTCCTTGGGACGGCCGGCGTCCGGGCGGCCGGCCAGGGCCTCGCGCTGCTCGTTGCGGGCCTCGCGGGAGCTGTCGCCCTCGGAGCCGGCGTGCGCGGCCGCCTCGGCCAGCGCGTCCCGGTGCTTGGCCCGCTCCAGCTCCGCGGTCTGCTCCGGCGGGTCCGGGGTGAGCAGCGAGCCGGGGACCGGCGCGCCGCCCAGGCCGAGCTGGTTCATCCGCTTGGGCACCGGGGCGCCCTGGTACTCCAGCGGGATCGGGTGGCCGTGCGCGTCGACGCCGGCCAGCGGCTGGTGCACCTCGATGAACTCACCGTGCGGGAGGCGCCGGATGATGCCGGTCTCGATGCCGTGCTCGAGCACCTGCCGGTCGGCCCGCTGCAGACCCAGGCAGACCCGGTAGGAGACCCAGTAGGCGATCGGCGGCACGATCAGCAGCCCGATCCGGCCCATCCACGTGGTCGCGTTCAGCGACACGTCGAAGAAGTAGGCGAACCAGTCGTTGGCCGAGGAGATCAGCAGCACCATGTAGAACGCGATCGCCATGACGCCCAGCGAGGTGCGGACCGGCACGTCCCGGGGCCGCTGGAGCAGGTTGTGCAGGGCGTTGTCCCCGGTGAACCGGCGTTCCAGGTACGGGTAGACGCCGGCCAGCACGAAGATCACCGGCAGGAAGCCCGCGGTCGGCAGGAACGTCGCCGGGATGGTGTAGCTGCCGATGTTGAGCTCCCAGGCGGGCCACAACCGGGCCATCCCGTCCGACCAGCCCATGTAGAAGTCGGGTTGGGACCCGGCCGAGACCTGCGCGGGGTTGTAGGGCCCCAGGTTCCAGATCGGGTTGATCTGGAAGAGCCCGCCCATCAGGCCCATCACGCCGACCGACACCGCGAAGAACGCGCCGCCCTTGGCCGCGAACGCCGGCAGGATCCGGACGCCGACCACGTTGCCCTCGGTGCGGCCGGGGCCGGGGAACTGGGTGTGCTTCTGGTACCAGACCAGGCCGACGTGCAGCGCGATCAGGGCCAGCAGGATCCCGGGGAACAGCAGCACGTGCACGATGTAGAGCCGCGGGATGATCTCGGTCCCGGGGAACTCGGAGCCGAACAGGGCCCACTGCGTCCAGGTGCCGATCACCGGGACCGACAGGGTGATCGCCGAGGCGATCCGCAGCCCGGTGCCCGACAGCAGGTCGTCGGGCAGCGAGTAGCCGGTGAAGCCCTCGAACGTGCCGACCAGGATCAGCACCACGCCGATGACCCAGTTGGCCTCGCGGGGCTTGCGGAAGGCGCCGGTGAAGAACGTCCGGAACATGTGCACGAACATCGCCGCCATGAACAGCAGCGCCGACCAGTGGTGCACCTGCCGGACGAACAGCCCGCCCCGGTACTCGAAGGAGATCTCCAGGGCGCTCTCGTAGGCCCGGCTCATGTGCACGCCGCGCAGGTTGTCGAACGGCCCGTCGTAGACGACCTCGACCATCGACGGGTCGAAGAACAGCGCCAGGTACGTGCCCGAGAGCAGCAGCACGATGAAGCTGTAGAGGGCGACCTCGCCGAGCATGAACGACCAGTGGGTCGGGAAGACCTTGTTGAACTGCTTGCGCATCCCGGCGGCCGGGTGGTAGCGCTGGTCCAGCTCGTCCAGGGTGTTCGCCGCCTTGGCCTGCAGGCCACCGCTCGACGTCGTCGGTGTGGTGATCGAGCTCATGTACCGCTCCGCTCCCAGAAGGACGGCCCGATGGCCTCGGGGAAGTCGCCGGTGGCCACGAAGTAACCCTCGTCGTTCACTGTAATCGGAAGTTCGGGAAGTGGGCGAGCTGCGGGCCCGAACACCGGCTTGGCGTACTCGGTCGCGATGAACTGCGACTGGTGGCACGGGCAGAGGATCCGGTTGGTCTGCGACTCGTAGAGCGAGGTCGGGCAGCCCAGGTGGGTGCAGATCTTGGAGAAGGCGTAGTAGTCGCCGTAGTGGAAGTCCTCCTGGCCCTCCCGCAGGACGACCGGGGTGCCCGGGCGCAGCCGGATCAGCATGACCGGGCTGTCCGCCCGGCGCAGGCCGTGGACCAGGGCCTCCTCGTCACCGCGCTCGGCCTCCCGGAACGGGAACACCGTCATCATCGCGCCCGGGTCCAGGTCCTCCGGCCGCACCAGCGCGACCTCGTCCGGGTACCCGGTGTCGTAGCGCAGGTAGACGGTCTCGCCGTCGACCGGGGCCCACCCGGTGGTCCACAGCGCGGCCTGCTCGCGGCCCTTCCACGGGTCGCGGACCAGCGGCGCGAGCGCGGCCACCCCCAGGCCCAGGCCCAGGACGCCGGTGGCCAGCCCGGCCGTGCTCTTGATCAGCGACCGGCGGCCGATGTCGGTGTCGCGGCCGGCCGCGGCCAGCTGGGCCAGCACGGTGCGGCGGGCGACCTCGTCGGAGGCGCCGTCGTGGCGCTGCTGGACCGAGACCTCGTCGGGGAAGAACTTCTTCACGTAGGCGATCACGCCGATGCCCAGGGCCAGCACGGACAGCCCGAAGGTGGTCCCGACGACCGGGGTGTAGAGCGCGTAGACCTGGTAACCGGGCTCACCGGGGGCGACGTACTCCCAGGGCCAGAACACGAAGGCCGCGACGAAGGCCAGCATGGACAGCGCGGAGATGACGAACCACAGGGCGACCGCGCGCTCGGCGCGCTTCTCGGCCCGGGTGCCCGGGACCGGCCACTTGCGCTGGTTGTGGACGACCTCGACGTCGTCCAGGTTGGCCGCCAGGGTGGCCAGCTGGTCGGGGGACATGTCGTCCAGTTCGGCCGCCGACGGCCGGCGCGGGCCCTCGGTGCCCGGCGACGGCGGGTCCTGCCGCGAGATGGTCATGACTTGGCCCCCAACCAGAGTGCGAAGCCGATCAGCCCGGCCATCCCGACGATGAACGCGATCAGGCCCTCGGAGACCGGGCCGATCCCACCCAGCGGGTTGCCACCGGGGTTGTTGTCGTTCGACCCGACCGACTTGACGTAGGCGATGATGTCCTCCTTCTCCGCCGGCGTGAGCTGCCGGTCGGAGAACTTCGGCATGTTCTGCGGGCCGGTGAGCATGGCCGCGTAGACGATCTCCTCGGTCGCCGGGTCCAGCGACGGGGCGTACTTGCCCGAGGACAGGGCCCCACCGCGACCGGTGAAGTTGTGGCACGACGCGCAGTTGAGCCGGAACAGCTCGCCGCCGCGGGCCGGGTCGTCGCCGCGCAGCGCCTCGCCCTGCGCCGCGGGCAGGGTCGGGCCGCCGCCGTTGGCCTGGATGAACGCCCCGAGGGCGTCCAGGTTGGCCTGGCCCTCCTCGGTGTTCGGGTCGAACTGCGGCAGCGGGGGCTTGCGATCGGCCTGGGCCTCCTGGCGGGCCAGCGGCATCCGGCCGGTGGAGACCTGGAAGTAGACCGCCGCGTCGCCGGTGCCGATCAGGCTCGGGCCGCGGTCGACGACGCCCTGCAGGTTGGCGCCGTGGCAGGTGATGCAGGCGTTGTTGTAGAGCTGCTGGCCCTTGGCGACCAGCGCGCTGTCGGTCTCCTGCGCGACCGCGGTCTGCGGTGCCGGGGCGGCGACGGTGTAGAGGCCGCCGGCGGCGATCAGGCCGACGCCGAGTGCGACGAAGCCCGCCACCCTGCGACGGAAGCGGCTGCGCGGGCCCCGGGCCGGACTCGGGGGTGTGGTGGTGGTCATCGTGTGCGTACTCGCCCTCGACGTCGCGGCTCGGTCAGCGGATGAAGTAGATGACGACGAACAGGCCGATCCACACCACGTCGACGAAGTGCCAGTAGTACGACACGACGATCGCGGCGGTGGCCTGCTGCGGGGTGAACTTGCTGAGCTTGGTGCGGATCATCAGGTAGACGAACGCCACCAGCCCGCCGATCACGTGCAGCCCGTGGAAGCCGGTGGTCAGGAAGAACACCGTGCCGTAGGCGCTGGAGGAGATCGTGGTGCCGTCGTGGACGAGCTCGTAGTACTCGTAGCCCTGGCCGACGACGAAGACGGTGCCCATCAGCAGGGTCAGCAGGTAGTAGCGGCGCAGCCCGAACACGTCCCCGCGCTCGGCGGCGAACACGCCGAACTGGCAGGTGAACGAGGACGCCACCAGGATGATCGTGACCACCATGGCGTACGGCACGTTGAGCTCGGTCGGTGGCGTCGGCCACTCCCCGGTGGCGTTCTGCGCCCGCACCGTGAAGTAGATCGCGAACAGGCCGGCGAAGAACATCAGCTCGCTGGCCAGCCAGACGACCGTGCCAACGCTGACCAGGTTCGGGCGGTTCAGCGAGTGGATGCGCGCGCTGATGGTGGGAGCCGCTGTCGTCACCCCGGCATTATTACCCCCGACCAACTTCTACGGCCTGTCGGGGATGCCACTCGGCGCGGCGCGCTCGGCGGGTCCGCCCCGGCGGGCCCCCGGAGGCCGGCGGACGGGCCCCCGGGCGGGTTCCGGGGCGGACTAGAGTTCGCGCCGTGAGCAGCCCCGTCGCCCGCGAGACCCTGACCGTGCTGGTGTTCAGCCACCGTCCCGACGTCCGCGAGGCGATCATGATCGCGATCGGCCGGCGCCCCGCACCCGACCTGGGCCGGGTGCGGTTCCTGGAGGCCGGCGGGGTGGCCGAGGTGCTGGCCGCCGCCGACGCCGGGGAGGTCGACCTGGCCGTGCTGGACGGGGAGGCCCAGCCGACCGGCGGGATGGGGCTGTCCCGCCAGCTCAAGAACGAGATCGACGACTGCCCGCCGATCGTGGTCACCGCCCGCCGCCGCGACGACCGGTGGCTGGCCACCTGGTCGCAGGCCGACGCGGTGCTGGTGCACCCGCTGGACCCGCTGACCGCCGCCGAGACGGTGGCCGACGTGCTGCGCCGGGCGACCGCCGCGGACCCCGCGATCCGTGGCTGACGGGCAGAGCTGGCCGGGCCTGCTCGGGCGGTTGCTGCGCGGCGAGCACCTGGCGGCCGAGGACACCGCCTGGGTGATGGACCGGGTGCTCTCCGACGACGCCACGGCCGTCCAGCTGGCCGGGTTCCTGGTCGCGCTGCGGGCCAAGGGCGAGACCCCCGACGAGGTGGCCGGGCTGGCCGCGGCGATGCTGGAGCACGCCCGCCGGGTGCAGGTGCCGGTCCGCGCGGTCGACGTCGTGGGCACCGGCGGCGACCAGGCGCACACCGTCAACATCTCGTCGATGGCCGCGGTCGTGGTGGCCGCGGCCGGGGTCCCGGTGGTCAAGCACGGCAACCGGGCGGCGTCCTCGGCCAGCGGCGCGGCCGACGTGCTGGAGGCCCTCGGGGTGGCCGTCGACCTGCCGCCGGACGGGGTGGCGGCGTGCGTGGCCGAGGTCGGCATCGGGTTCTGCTTCGCCCCGGTGTTCCACCCGGCGATGCGGCACACCGCGGTGGCCCGCCGCGAGCTGGGCGTGCCGACCGCGATGAACGTGCTCGGCCCGCTGACCAACCCGGCCCAGCCGGCGTCCGGCCTGGTCGGCTGCGCCGACGCCCGGCTGGCCCCGGTGATCGCCGAGGTGCTCGCCGGGCGCGGGGCCTCCGCGCTGGTCGTTCGCGGCGACGACGGCCTGGACGAGCTGACCACGACCACCACCAGCACGGTCTGGGTGGTCGGCGGGGGAGAGGTGCGCACCGCGACGGTCGACCCGGCGGCGCTGGGCATCGCCCCGGCCCGCCGCGAGGACCTGCGCGGCGGCGACCCGGCGGCCAACGCCGAGGTGTTCCGGGCGCTGGTGGCCGGGCGGCCGGGCGCGGTGCGCGACGCGGTGCTGCTGAACGCGGCCGCCGCGGTGGTCGCCTTCGACGGACCGCACGACGACCCGGTGGCCGAGCTCCCGGCCGCCCTGGAGCGGGTGGCGGCCGCGGTGGACTCCGGCGCCGCGGCCGACCTGCTGGCCCGCTGGACGGCGTTCTCCACCGCCCGCCGCTGACCCCGCCTCAGTCCAGGCCGATGGAGAAGGCGGCTTCGGTGTCGTGGCTGCTGTAGGAGCGGAACGCGATGTGGGTGTCGGTGCGGCGCACGCCCTCGACCTTGCTCAGCCGCCCGGCGATCACGTCGGCGAGCTGCTCGTGCTGGGCGACCTTGACCATCGCGACCAGGTCGACCTCGCCGGCGCAGGAGTAGACCTCGGAGACGCCGTCCAGGTCGGCGATCGCCTGGGCGGTCTCCGGGATCCGGTCGGTCGCGCAGTGCACCAGGACGATCGCGGTGATCACGAACGGCTCCCTCGGGTCGGTCGGTGGGTGTCGGCAGCACGCTAGCCCAGCCGCGCCTGCTCCGGGTCGGGGTCCACCGGCCGGGCGCGTTCGGCCCACGGCAACCAGGCCGCGGCGCCGCGGGCCGGCTCCGTCCAGGCCGGTTCGGCCCGCACCAGCCGGGTGCCGCCGGTGGTCAGCCAGCGGTGCAGCAGCCGGACCTCCTCCACCGGGGCCCCGCGCAGCGGGCCGGGGTCGGGCAGCACGGTCTGCGCGCCCAGCCGCAACGCGTCGATCACCGGCATCGGGGCGACGCCGCGGCGGGCCACCCCGGCCGCGGCCAGGCGGCCGTACCGGACGACCGCGACCTCCCAGCCGCCCGCGCCGTCCGGGCGGGCGCCCACCAGTTCCTCCAGCGCGGCCAGCGCGGCCAGCCGCTGCGAGCGCTGCAACCCGGTGATCAGCGCGGCCAGCTGGTCGCGGCGGGTGGCAGCGACCTCGTAGCGGCCGTCCTCGCCCAGCGCGACG